>JACVXW010000216.1 GCA_015661135.1 Chloroflexota bacterium | reverse complement strand
TGCTCAATACGCCCGGGCGGCATGCCGATCGGCTCGCTCGTGGACGATGCGGCGAAGTCCACGTCGACCGGGACACTGCTGCTTGCCAGGGTGCTGCACGTCCGGCCGTTGCCAAGCTGGCCGTTCCAGTTGTCGCCCCAGCACATGACGGCACCGCTGCTCGTGACCGCGCAGGCATGGTTTCCGCCCGCGGCGATCGCCGTGATCCCGCTCGCGAGGCCCGCCACGTCGGCCGGGGGGCTGCCGTCGTAACCGCCCCAGCACCTGACTGCGCCGGCGGTCGACAGCGCGCATGCCTTCCCGAAGCCCAGCGAGATCGCGCTGAACTCGGCGTCGTGGCCGGCGAACAGGTCGACCGGGGGGAGGCCGGTGGCGCCGCCCCAGCACATGACCGCGCCGGCCATGGTGAGCGCGCAGGACTGTTCGTAGCTCACAGAGATCGCGCCGACCCCGCTCGCGAGGCCCGGAACGTCGCCCGGTACGGCCCCGCCCAGCCCGCCGGAGCCGGCGTAGCCCCAGCACTTGACCCCACCGCCGGTCGTGAGTGCACACGAGTGGATGTCGCCCGCTGCAATGGCGCTCACCCCACCGTCGAGGCCGGAGACGGGCACGGGGACGCTGCTGTCGGTCGTGGTGCCGTTGCCGAGCTGCTGGAAGTAGTTCGCGCCCCAGCACCGCACGGCACCGCCGCTCGTGACGGCACAAGTGTGAGCGCTACCGGCGGCAACGAAGTTGACTTCGCTCGCAAGACCCGCGACATCGACGGGGATGCTGCTGTCGGTCGTGGTGCCGTTGCCGAGCTGGCCGGCCCCGTTGGAACCCCAGCACTTGACGCCACCGGCGGTCGTGAGCGCGCAGCTGTGGGTGCCCCCTGCGGTGATCGCAACGACACCACTCGCAAGACCCGCGACGTCAACAGGGGTCGATTGGCCGATCGTCGTGCCGTCGCCGAGCTGGCCGGCATCGTTTGCGCCCCAGCACTTGACGGCATCGCCGTCCGTAACGGCGCACGTGTGCCGGCCGCCCGCCGCGAGCCGGCTGATCGCCGGACTTTCGGCCCGCGGAGGGGCTGTCGGGCGTGGGGTGGGAGTCGGCGATGTGGCCGGACTTCCCGTGGGCGCCGAGCTTGCGGCAGACGCGCAGGCGGCGACGAGCAGGCCGATCAGGACATTTGCTGCGAACCGGAAACGCCGGGAGCGCATCTCAGTCCTCCACTCGGTGTGAGGTAAGGACGCCTGTGCACTGGGAGGATGACGGCCAGTTGCCGATCGTGTGACGGGTCAATCGAGAACCGACGCGCCGGACAGGCTCATGGACCGTGGCCGAAGGGCCCCGTCGCCGCCTTGACATCGAACGCCCGTTCGGTATCATGCAGGCAAGCCGCCTTCAGGAGCACCGAGTGACCAAGCACGACGCAGATCGCAAGTTGAAGATCCTCCACCACATCGCCGGAACCCTCCGTGCGCGCGGTTATCCGCCGTCCGTCCGGGAGATCGGGCGCGCGGTCGGACTCAACTCCACATCGGCCGTGCATCACCACCTCCAGGTCCTGGAGAGGGACGGCTACCTTGAGCGCGGGGCGGCCCAGTCGCGGGCAATCCGGCTCACGCCCACCGCTGCCATCTCACTCGGACTGACGAGCGAGCTCGTGCCGCAGGCCACCGCGGCGGAGGCGCACGTCGTCCCGATCATCGGCGAGATCGCTGCCGGCGGCCCGATCGAGGCCTACCAGGACGCCTCGGAATCCATGGCCGTACCGGAGATCCTCGCGCCGAGCGGGGACGCGTACATCCTCAAGGTCCGCGGCGACTCGATGATCGACGCCCACATCGCGGACGGTGACTTCGTGCTCATCCGCCCGCAGGAGACGGCCCGCAACGGGGACATCGTCGTCGCCCAGGTGGAGGAGAACGCGGTCACCCTCAAGACCTTCTTCCGGGAGAAGGACCGCATCCGGCTCCAGCCGGCCAATTCGAAGTACCCCGCCCAGTTCTACCAGGACGTTCGGATTCAGGGAAAGCTCATCGGCGTCATCCGCCGCCTCGACTGATCGCCGGTGGCCCGGCCCGGGCCCGCGTTGCCACCTCCGCTCACTCGCTCACGCACCGCGGTGCGCTCGCTCACGTGCTCGGTCGGCGCCTTGGCCGGGGCTCTGGCGACCGGCGATCTCCACAGGTGATCCACAGTGAATTGGACCCGGTCCACGACATCGCGCATCGGCGATGAAAGGTCGGGGAAAACCCGGTATCAGTTCGGCCCATGGGCCGTGACACTAGAGATGACACCCCCTGCCGGAGTCTGAATTCGTCGTGATCGATCGCCTGCCGCCGCAAAGCCTCGAGGCCGAGCAATCGGTCCTCGGCGCCATCCTCATCGACCGCGAGACCATCGTGGAGGTCGCCGAATTCCTGCGCCCGGAGGACTTCTACCGACAGGCCCACGGGACCGTCTACCGGGCCATGCTGGACCTGTTCGAGCGGCGCGAGCCCGTGGACATCGTGACGGTCTCGGAGACGCTCGAGCGCAAGGGAGACCTGGACGGCATCGGTGGCCGGAGCTATCTCTCCACGCTTTCCAACCAGACCCCCACAGCCGTCCACGCGACGCAATACGCCCGGATCGTCGAACGCAAGGCGGTCCTTCGCAACCTCATCGGGGCCGCCGGCAAGATCGCCGGCATCGGCTACGAGGACCCTGCCGAGATCCAGGAGGCCATTGACCGGGCGGAGTCGGAGCTGTTCCAGGTCTCGAACCGGCGGATCACGGTCGGGTTCAGCCAGCTCAAGGACCTGCTCCACTCGGCATATGACCGCCTGGACTACCTCCACGCCCACCGCGGGGAGCTGAGCGGCGTCACCTCCGGGTTCCCGGATCTCGACGCGCTGAC
>JACVXW010000215.1 GCA_015661135.1 Chloroflexota bacterium | reverse complement strand
TTCGGGCATGCCTTCCCGAATCCTGCCCTCCATGGTGAGACTCTCAGGGTTGCCGCGCCCCCAACGCCGCACGACGCCGCCCGACTGGAAATCCGGGTCCGCCCGCAGGACCTGGACCCGATGGCCCACGTGAACAACGCCGTCTACCTCGATTGGATCGAGGAAGCGGTCGCCGCGGCCGGGGATTCCGAGGTGACCACCGCGACACCGCGCCGCGTTGCGATCGAATACGCGGCCTCGGCCGAAGCCGGGGACGCGCTCGAGGCACGGGCCTGGCCGGAAAGCGACGGCTGGTGGGTGCGGATCGTCCGCCCGGCAGATGGCAGCGAGGTCGTCCGGGGCAGGCTCGGTCCGCTTCCCGCGGATTGACCGGCGCCTCTGAGGAGTCCCGCGCCGAGTCGGATTCGGGGTGCGCTCAGCCCCGCAGTGCGAGGGCCAGGATCGCGGGCAGGCGGCGCAGGGACCGGTCCGCCTCGAACGGCACGAGGCGCCGCGCGAGGGCCAGCGCCGTGCGATGGCTGGCGAACCAGACCGGCTTGGGCCACGCTCGGAACGGCGCCCGGATCACCGTCTTCTCGACCCGCGAGAACATCAGCGGGTTGTGCACGAAGCCCGTGCCCGACTGGATGTCCTGCCTGGTGTGGCCGGGAAAGGCCCCCCACGGCGTGATCCCGAGGCCATAGCCGACCGCCGACCAGTGGTTGATCGACACGGTCCCGTAGCGAAGGTCGGCGATCGCGCGATCGAGTGCCGCCGCGGTCGCGGGCTCCCGTGCGGATCGTCCGTCGATGATCAGGGTTGCGTTGAGTGATCCCCACAGCGTCTCATTCGCGAACGCCGTGGCCCGATCCAGGAACGTCGCCCTGTCCGGCGCGTCGATGGGCGTTTCCGCAACGACGCTGCAGAAGGCCTCGACCCTGAAACAGGAATCACCGCTGGCCTCCGGGTCGAGCCCGGGGATCAGGAGCCACGGCAGTTCGGCATCGACGGGTAGTCCGATCGGCTCGGCCGTGGGATGGGTGGCACGGAATGCCTCGTAGCGCTCACGGGCGCCCGGGTAGAAGGCATCACGCGTCGGGGTGGCGGCGAGGCGCCGCCGGATCGCATCCAGGAGGGCTCCCCGCTGCGGCCAGCCGGCGTGGGTCACGATCACCCTCGCGGCCGTGCAGTTGAACCCGGCATTGTTGGTCAGCATCGTGGCGATGTTGTCGGCCTGGTACTCGAGGTCGTTCCGCGACCAGCGCCCTGGCGCCACGATGATCGGCGTGACGTTGCCAAGTTCCGCACTGAAGGGCTTGTCGAGGACCGGATCATCCCGGACCTTGCGCTCGCGCCCGTCGTCGCCGGTGCCGAACACGATGGCCTCGTAGGTGACGTCGGCTCCCGTGATGTGGAGCTCGTCCACGCCGGGATGGCGGGCAAGGTATGAGCCCTGCACGGCATCGCCGTACACGATGCGCACGAACCCGCGACGGACGAGGGGATTCAGCGCCGTTACGAACGGACGTGCGAGATGGGCCATGACCGGATGGATCTTGAGGATCACGACCCGGTTCTCCACGAACAGCTTGTGGACCACGTCGAGCGGGCCGATGGACGAGACGTTGCCGGCCCCCAGGACCAGGCAGACACCGCCGCCGTCCGGCGCCGCATACGCCCGCGCCATGGTGGCTTCGACTCCCTCGGCCGAGACCCCCGGTTCCATCCAGACCTCGGCGGTCACGCTCAGCCAGGTCAGCCGGTCCACCGTGTCCACCGGCATGACCTGGGCCGTCACGCGACCATCGGGCCGCGTCCGGACCGGTCCCGGGATCCGCGGTCGCCCGGTCAGCGCGATCTGGCGCAGCGCGTTGCGATGGAGCCGCAGGCCACGCAGGTAGACGTAGGGTCCGGCGACCGCCTCCTCGGACGCGGTGTGGCCGTTGGGGTCGAGACCCTCCGCGCGGGCCGCGAGGTCGATCCACTCTCCCGCGGTTGCGGTGGCCGCGGCGAGCAGCTCATCGAGGATGGCGACTCGCTCGCTCGGCGAGACCGCGACCCAGGCCGCCGTGCGGGCGCGGAGGTCCTCGACGGCCGCGTCGAGCGCCCCCAACTCCGTCGCTGCTGGCACGGGCATGCGCGCCACGAACGGGTGTCGCGCGGCGGCGACGCCCGCGGCACCTCCCCGGGGAACGAGGACGCCTGTCACGTTGCGCGTGGGTCGGCTTGCACGCGCGCATCGTATGCCCCAAGGAGTTCAACACGCTCGCGGGACGCCGGTATCACGGCGGCAACGCACGATCAGACTCGCGATCGAAACGTTCAATCAGGCCGTGATCGACGCCCGCGGCACCTGAACGATATCCGCGCCGGAATGACGCTCGTGACCCATGACGCGTATCGTCCGCGGCGGAGGATCTCGCCATGTCGACGTTCGTCATCGTTCCCGGAGCCTGGGACACGCCCGCCACGATGAAACCGCTGCTCGAGCCGTTGGAGTCGGCAGTCGTATCTCGAGCGGACACAGCGTCCGCAGGGCATCGCCGCGCTGCGCGAGAAGTGGAACGCCGTTCTGCGGACCTCCGGCCGCCGCACGTACGTCCTGACCACCGCCGACACGCTGGTGCCACCGGCGGCCCAACGGGCGATGGCGGCATCAGTGGGCGCCGAGGTCGTCGAGATAGACACGGATCACGGGCCCTTCCGCGAGCAGCCCGCACGCCTCACCGAACTGTTGGTCGCCACCACCCGCTGATCTCCTGGCTCGCCTACGACCCTGCCGATTGAGGGCCTCGATGACTGGACACCGGATCTTCACCACGGCCCTGGCCTCGGTCTACCCGCTCTACCTCGCGAAGGTCGAGAGGAAAGGCCGTACCCGCGACGAGCTCGACGCGGTGATCCGCTGGCTGACCGGGTAC
>JACVXW010000214.1 GCA_015661135.1 Chloroflexota bacterium | reverse complement strand
TCGCTCCTGATGGAACGCGGGCGCGAGCTCGGCGCCGGACGCAGACGACTGCGTCTCGTCCAAAGGAGGGGCCAGCCTGCAACCGGTAGAGACGCGCGCTTCCACGCGATTAGCGGCGTGCCGGTTGCGGCGACTGTGGTGCGGCGCGCGGATGGTTTGTCATTGGGCGATCCGTATGCGATGAGGGTTGCCGAGGCGCGAAGCGGCTGTGCGGCGCTCCTGCGCCGAGCGGCTGGCTGGGGCGAATGCGCTCCAGGTGAACCAGTGGCCGAATCCGCGTTGCAGCGTCCGCGGGCCGCTCATCGTCAGCTGGCCGGCTCGAATCGCGCCGCCCAGCTCGGCCCGTCCCAAGTAGACGCGGTAGAGCGTGGTGGTGTCGACGGTGACCTCGAGGTCGATGTCGAAGCCGGGATGCTGGAGGCAGACTGAGACCTCGGAGGGCTCGAGGACCATCCAGTAGCGGCGCTTGGGGTCGCGAAAGTCGAACCGAACCACGGTTCGGTTGGGTGGGAGCCGCTGGCGATCGACGTGGCGGGCCATCCAGACGATCAACAGGTCGGGATCGAGTTCCTCGGGGCGCGGCTCGGTGAACGACCAAGTCGTCCCCCACTCGCCGATCGCCTGCACGACCGGCTGGAGGTCACGGCCGGCGGGCGTGAGGCGATATTCGAGGGTGCGGCCTTTGGGGCCCGTCCTGCGCTCGATGACCTCGGCCCGCTCGAGCGCGCGCATGCGGTCGGTGAGGACCGAGCGCGAGATCCCTGGGAGGCCGCGTTGGAGCTCGTTGAAGCCGCTCGCGCCGCCGAGCATCTCGCGCACGATCAGAAGCGTCCAACGGTCGCCGAGGATCTCGGTGGCCTTGGCGACCGGGCAGTACTGCGCGTAGCTGCGCATCGCGCCACCATGCTAGCCGCGGATCGGCCAACAGGTCTGCTACTCGAACCGGTTTGTTCGAAAGTAGAACTAGTCAGCCCGGGCCGGCAAGCCTACGTTGCTCGCATGGCTACCCGGACGCCGATATCCGAGGCGTCGGGGCTCATCGAGCACAGCTGGGAGGACGAGATGACCGCTATCCAGACACCACAGGCACCGCCCCTGGAGACGACCGCGTTCGACGAGCTCGGCGGATCGTTCCGCGGAGAGCTGCTGCTGCCGACCAGCCCCGGCTACGACACTGCCCGCAGGATCTGGAATGGCGCGATTGACCGCCATCCGGCCTGCATCGCCCGCTGCACGGGCGTGGCCGATGTGGTCGCGGCCGTGCGCTTCGCCCGCGACCACGACCTGGAGATCGCCGTACGGGGCGGGGGCCACAACGTGGCCGGCACCGCGGTGTGCGACGACGGGGTCGTCATCGACCTCTCGGCGATGCGGGCCGTGTGGGTCGACCCCGCCGGTCGCACGGCCTGGGTGCAGGGTGGTGCTCTGTGGGGCGACGTCGACCACGAGACGCAGGCCCACGGTCTGGCCACCACCGGCGGCATCGTGGGCCACACCGGCGTCGCCGGGCTCACCCTCGGCGGCGGCATCGGCTTCCTCATGCGCAAACACGGGCTCACCGTCGACAACCTGCTTGCCGCCGAGGTGGTCACCGCCGAGGGCAGCATCGTCCGGGCGTCCGCCGACGAACACCCCGATCTGTTCTGGGCGCTGCGAGGCGGCGGCGGCAACTTCGGCGTCGTCACCTCGTTCCGGTTCTCTCTCCACCCCGTCGGCCCGACCGTGATGGCCGGGCCCGTCTTCTGGGCGGCCGACGACACCACCGACGTGCTGCGCTTCTACCGGGACTTCGCCGCCGAAGCGCCCGACGAGCTCGGCAGCGTCGTCAGGCTCGGCACCGTCCCCCCACTGCCGGTCATCCCCGAGGACCTGCACTGGCGGCCGGCCATCGCCGTCGCCTGCTGCTACGCCGGCGCCGTCGAAGACGGCGAGCGTGCGGTGCGGGCCCTCCGCCGGTTCGGGACGCCGCTCGTTGACCTGCTCGCACCCTCGCCGTACGTCGCCTTCCAGGGCGGCCTCGACGACACCGTCCTCCACGGGTGGCACTACTACTGGAAGGCGACGAACCTCGCCGGCCTCTCCGACGACGCCATCGCCGTCATCGCCGATCACGCCTACGCCGCCAGCTCGCCCCGGTCGTACGCGGCGATGTTCCACATGGGTGGCGCCGTCGCCCGAGTTCCCCACGACGCCACCGCCTACGCCGGTCGCGACGTGGCCCACAACATCATCATCGACGCCGTGTGGCTCCCTGACGAGTCCGGCGAGCACGCCGCGGCCGAGACCGCTTGGGCGCGGCGGTTCCTCCAAGCCCTCCAACCGCACCGCGCTGGCGGCGTCTACGTCAACTTCCTTGATTCCGACGACGACTCCAGCCGGGTTCGAGAGGCCTACGGCGATCAGATCTACCGGCGACTCGCCGAAGTCAAGGCCAAGTACGACCCTGACAACGCCTTCCACCACAACAAGAACATCCAGCCCGGCTGACGCCCGCGCCGGGCCGACCGGCCCAAAGGGTTTTCAGAAGGTCGCCCAGGCGAGCGTTGCTTGACCGGCGAACCCGCTCAAGCGCGGTTCTGCAAGGCGACAAGCTGGATCGCCTTCGCGAGCTACCGCGCTGTGTAACGGCGACGTGTTCGTGATGAACGCCGACGGCTCACACCCGCGTATAGCTGACGAACAGAGCCGGCATCGCTGCCGAACCAGAGTGGCGCCCCGCGCCCGGCCATCTCCGATCCCGCACACCGGCACCCAGCGTCGCCTCCAGCCCAGACCACAAGCAAGCGACCGCGTCGCGAGTAGAGCGGGCACGCTCACCGATGCCCTACTCGCTCTCGCTCCGGACGAGGCCCGGGTGCGGCCAGGGCGCCCGACGACGTCGCGCCTGCTTTTGCGCGGAAGCGA
>JACVXW010000213.1 GCA_015661135.1 Chloroflexota bacterium | reverse complement strand
CCCCAGCCGCCGGCATGGCGCGCGTTCACGGCCGAGGCCGAGGCGGGCGATCCAGACTCGATGCTCTCGCTCTACCGAGCCGCCCTGCGGCTGCGACGCATGCACCCGAGCTTTGCCACCGACGCATTCCGGTGGCTACCAGGGGCGTCCGGTACGCTCCAGTTCGCCCGCGCGGCCGCCGTGGCCTGCGCGGTCAACCTCTCGCGCCGGGCGATCGCGCTGCCCAGTGGACGGCGCGATCTGATCGCCAGCGCCCCGCTCATGGGCGATCGACTCCCGCCCGATGCCGCCATCTGGTTCGAGCTCGCCGGCGCCCACAGCGCGCTCGAGTAGCCGGACCTCGCTCGGGGTGGCGAGGGCCGCGCGGTCCCTCGAATCCGGGACCTTTGGCCCTGTCCGGTGCTCGAGGGTCGGCCTGAAGATCGTGGCGCGGTGGATACCGGAGGGGACGCCCGGTATCCACCCTTTGATTCTGGCGGCCTGATTGATTCAGGCACCACGGTCACTTCTCGAGAAGGTGCGCGCGCGCCGACCGACTTCTCACGCCGGTCTGTTCGATTCCGGGCATGATCAAACGGTTTACCTGGTCGATCGCGCGCGTCGCGCTCCAGCTCGAGGTCCACCGGTGCCACGCTCTCGCCTTTCCCTGATCCTAGCCGGAGCAGCCGTCGCCGCCGTACTCGGCGGCTCGCTGATCTTCCAGCAGTTCCTCGCCGGCGACGACATCGCACGATTGACCCTGGCGCCGGCCGCCGCGTCGGGCGCCCCCTCGGCGACGCCCGGGAACTCGACCGATCCGACCGGTGCAGGCGCATCCGCCTCGGCGCCGAGCCCCGGCCACGCCAGCCTCGCCGATCTGGCCGGAACCTGGAGCATCGCCGACGGCAGCATCGTGGGCTATCGCGTGCGCGAACAGCTCGGCGGCGTCACCGCGCTGACCGATGCGGTCGGGCGCACGAACGCCGTCACGGGAACCGCCATTCTGGAACTCCGCGGTGACGCGCTCGTCGTCGCAGCCGGCTCGTTCGAGGCGGACCTCACCCAGCTCCGGAGCGACAATGGCCGGCGCGACAACCGCATCCGCACGATCGGCCTCCAGTCGAACGACTTCCCCTCAGCAACGTTCGTCATGGGCGAGGCCATCGTCGTCCCGCCGGAGGCAATCGCGGGCAGCACGGTCGAGATCACGATGACCGGCGACCTGACCATCCACGGCGTCACCAACCGCGTTTCGATCGCGGGCCAGGCGCACCTCAGCGGCGGCCGGATCGAGATCGCCGCTGCCCTCACGTTCCCGTTCGAGGACTTCGGGATGACGCCACCGGATATCCTTGGCTTCGTCCAGGTGGAAGACGACGCCACGTTGGAGGTTCTGCTCTCCCTCGCGAGAGGCTGATCTGCCGGGTTCTCTGGTCGAATCAGGCCAGCTTGAGGCGGCGCGCTTCCGACCGGAGCTGATCCCGGAACGCGGGGTCTGCAATCCCGATCAGGGCCTCGGCTCGCTCGTGGAGTGACCGGCCCCAGAGCTCGGCGACACCCCACTCAGTGACCACTGTGCGGGCGTGCGCTCGCGTCGTCACGACGCCGGCCCCTTCCTTGAGGGCCGCAACGATTCGCGACGTCGAGCGTCCGGCCGCCGTGGACGGCAGGGCGATGATCGCCCGCCCCTCCGAAGCCAGCGACGCGCCCCGGATGAAGTCGATCTGGCCACCGACGCCCGAGTACATCCGATGGCCGATCGAGTCGGCCACCACCTGGCCCGTGAGGTCCACCTCGATCGCCGAGTTGATCGCGGTCATCCGGCTGAACGACCGGATCACATGGGTATCGTTGGTGAAGTCGACCGGCCGCATTTCGATCATCGGGTTATCGCGGACGAAGTCGTACAGCCGCTGCGTACCCATCAGGAACGCGGCCACGATCTTGCCCCGGTTGCGTTCCTTGCGGCTGCCGTTGATCACGCCACTGGCGACGAGATCGGCCACCACGTCGGTGAACATCTCCGTGTGGACGCCGAGATCCCGTTTGTCGGCGAGGGCCGCGCCGACCGCCGACGGGATGGCACCGATCCCCATCTGGATCGTGGCGCCGTCGGGCACGAGGTCCGCCACGAACTGGCCGATCCGGGCTTCGATCTCGCCGGCCGGGCCAACCCGGTGCTCATACGGCGGGACGCGGCACTCGACGGCTAGGTCAATGTCCGAGACGTGGATGAAACTGTCGCCGAGGGTTCGCGGGACAGCCTGATTGAACTGGACGATGACCGTCGTCGCGGCGCGGATCGCCGAATGCATCGCCTCGACACTCGTGCCCAGGGAACAGAAGCCGTGGGCGTCCGGCGGCGTCGCGTTGACGAAGACGGCATCCAGCGGCAGCAGTCCGGTGTCGAACAGGCGCGGCACGTCGGACAGGAAGACCGGCACGTACTCGGCCCGGCCCTCGTTCACCGCTGCCCGCGCGTTCGGGCCGATGAACAGGGCCCGGTGCCGGAAGTGCGGCGCCATCTCGGGCGCCAGGTGCGGGCCCGGGCCTTCGCAATGGAGGTGGACGACGCTGACGTCGCGCAGCTCGGACGCCCGCGCCACGAGGGCGTCCAGCAGCACGGACGGCGTGGCCGCGGCCCCCTGGACATAGATCTGCTGGCCGGACTTGATCCCGGCGACGGCTTCCTCGGCGGTGACGATGCGCATACCCCGAGGATAGGGTCCCCGCAGGGCAGCCCGGCGGTCCGGACGTCCCGTCATCGCGGGCCGAAGGTCAGCGGCTCGGCGGGATGTTGTGGTTCAGGCGAAAGACGTTGTCCGGGTCGTAGCGGTCCTTGAGGGCCACGAGGCGGGCGAACTTGGCGGGACCATAGGCTTCGAGCGCCGTCGCCCGCGCCGCGGCAACGGGATCGCCCGCCGCAGCAT
>JACVXW010000212.1 GCA_015661135.1 Chloroflexota bacterium | reverse complement strand
AGCAGGCCGCCGCCGGGGCGGCCACCCGCTGGAGTGGTGCGGGCAGGCCCATGTTCGAGGACCGGACCGACTTCGCCCCCCTGCGCCCCGACGCCGGGCACCAGGAACGCCAGGCCCGGGGCGATGGCCCGGATCGCCGCCAGTTCTGCCGGGGCCGTGGCGCCGACCACGAGCCCGACGGTTCCGCCCGGGCCCCAGGTCGTCGCCCGCCGCGCCACCCTCGCCCAGAGGGGCTCGGCAGGCGCATCCGCCCCGGCGCTGACTTCCAGGTCCTGTAACTCGCCAGCGCCTGGGTTCGATGTCCGGCAGAGCAGGTAGGCGAACCGGTCCGCTCGCTCGAGCAGGGGCATGACGGCCTCGGCGCCGAGGTACGGGTTGACGGTCACCGCGTCCGCTCCGAGAGCGTCGAAGAGGGCCGCGGCGTGACGGGCCGCCGTGGAGCCGATGTCGCCCCGCTTCGCATCAAGAACCACCGGGATCCCGGGCGGGATCGCCGCGCGCACCCGCTCGAGGGCGGCGATTCCGGCACTCCCGAATGCCTCGAAGAAGGCGATGTTCGGCTTGACCGCGGCCGCGTGGGGCGCAGCCGCCTGCACGAGGAGCATGGCAAACCGCTCGAGGCCGGAGAGGTCGCGCGAGAAACCCGCCGGCAGCGTTGCCGGGTCCGGGTCGATACCGAGACAGAGCACGGTTCGCGCTGCCGCACTTCGAATTGCGAGCCGCTCCAGGAACGTCGCTGTCATCACGGGGTCGCGGAGGCCGGTGCCACGGAGCCAGCCGGTGCCACGGAGCCTGACGGCGCCACCGTGGGCACGGGCGTCGATGTGGGCGGCGGCGTGGGGATGAGCTCGGGCGGAATCCACCAACCCGGGCGCGACCCGGCGTCGAGGCCGGCTGCGATGGTGAGCTGGAGCCGCTCGCCATCGAGGACCGGGGCCGCGGTCACGTCGATGGGGGCCAGCCAGAGGTCGGTCACGCCTCGATCGATCGCGAGGTAGGCGATCGACGTGCCGAGGGGCGACCATATCGGTGAGAAGCTGCGCTCGTCGCTCGTCAGACGGAGGAGCTCGGAGCCGTGTCGGGCGTCGAGGATCACGATGTCGGTCCCGAAGGCCGTCGTTCGGGTCGCGGCGATGAACCGTCCGTCGGGCGACCAGGTCGGTGTCGTGTAGCCCGGACCGGTGATCGAGGCCGACTTCCCGGTGGTGGTGTCGTAGCGCATGATCACCGGAACCCCGCGCGACCCGTCGCGCCCGTTCTTCACGAAGAGCAGGTACCGCCCGTCCGGCGACCAGGCCGGATCCTGGTTGCCCAGGGGCGAGGTCTGCGGCGCCTTGACATCCGTCAGCTTGAGCGTCGCGAGGTCGAGGACCTGGAGGACGACGTCCTTCTTCGTGGGGTCGGGGCCGTCGGTGATCAACGCGATCCTGGTGCCATCGGGCGACACCGCGGGCTGCCGGAGGAACCATGACCAGGTGTACCTCCCCGTTGTGATCCGGCCGGTCAGCAGTTCCTCGGGCGTACCCTCCCCGTCTGCCCGGGTCCGCATGAGTGCCGGCGTCTCGAGCAGGAATCGCCGGGCCAGGCCGTTGATTCGCCACCGGCCGGGCTCGGGCGTGGTGCGGATGAAATAGACCGTTGCGCCGTCGGGCGAAAACACAGGCATCGAATCCTGGCCGCCGCTCGTGACCTGTCGCGCCCTGTCGCCGTGCTGGATCCAGACGTTTCCGGCCTTGACGTAGACGATCGTCCCCGGCACGTCCGCGCGCGGATCCACGATCACGACGTTGCTCGGCGTCGGTGTCCGGATGGGACCGCCGTCGCCCGGACCATCCCCGTTCCCGCCGCTGAGGCCCGGCACCTGTCCGTTCAGCAGGCCCAGGCTCAGGAGCGCGATGACGATGAGTCCGGCTGCCGCTATACCCGGCGCGACGAGGCCGGGCGGCAGGCCCGGCCGCCGTACGGGTCGGCGATGCTGGTCCGGACGACGAGGCCTGTCACCCGCCGGGCGGGTCCGAGCGTTCACCCGCGGCTGCCCACGATGGACGGCGCACCGGGTCCGACCGCGATCGGATCGGCCGTGCCGCCCAGGATGGCCCGGGATTCGGGGTGGTGGCCGGCCGGGGCGACGTCCCGGATCTCCAGCTGGAGCGACTCGACGCCCCCGAAGCGGCGGGTCATGAGCCGAGCCACAACGTCGACGCGATCACCAGGCTGAACAAGGGCGGCAAGTTCCGGCCAGCCGAACGCGATGCCGTCGAGCACGTCCAGGCGGCGCTTCAGGACGATCTGCGTGTGCCCGCCGGAAGCCTCGCGGGCACGGACGACCTGCAGGTTCAGGACAGCGACGAGGGGCTCGGGATTGCCGGTACCCCATGGCGCCAGGAGGGCCAGTTCGCGAAACAGCTGGTAGTCCACGTCGACCGCGGGAAGGGCGAGGTCAAGGGCGAGCACGGGCCTCCGGTCACGCTCGGCAGCGGGATCTCCCATCGAGTCCGCACGGCCGGCGATCTCGAGGAAGCGAGCCCGGAATGCGGGCCAGCGGTCCGTGGCGATCTCGAACCCGGCCGCCCCGGCATGACCCCCGTGGCGGAGGAGCAGGTCTGCGCAGGCGGCCAGCGTGTCGGCCAGGTGGAGGGTGCCGTCACCCCGGCACGAGGCCCTGACGACCGTCCCGAGATCCGCTCCGACGATGGCCGGCCGGCCGCGCTCTTCGGCCAGGCGCCCGGCGACCAGGCCCACGATGCCGACCGGCCATGGCCCGCGGACGATGGTTGCCGCCGCGTCATCCACAGCGTCCGGAGAGGTCCGCGCCTCGGCGATTGCGACCTTGGTGAGGTCGCGCCGGGTGAGGTTGGCGGCCTCCAGCTCGCCGGCCAGGCGCTCGGCCTCGGCGGGGTCATCGGCGAGTA
>JACVXW010000211.1:2935-6292 GCA_015661135.1 Chloroflexota bacterium | reverse complement strand
TGGCCGAACTTGCTGTTCACGAGGGCCACGCCGCCGATCACCAGTGCCGTGCCCACGAGCACCCAACCGTCAACGACCTCCTGCAGGACGAGCGCCCCGGCGATGATCCCGACGATCGGCAGTAGGTAGGCGATCATCGACGTCCGCGTGGCGCCCCACGCCGCGAGGAGGCGGAAGAAGCAGAGGTAGGCGAGTCCGGAGCCCAGCAGCCCGAGCCAGACGATCGCGAAGATCGAGCGCTCGGTCCACTCCACCGAGAACGGGCGCTCCACGACGAGTGCGATCGCGCCGGTGATCAGGAACGCAAAGAGAACCTGGAAGAGGGCCGGGATCATGGGCCGCAGGCCGCGGACGTTGCGCCGGGCGTAGACCACGCCGACCCCGTACGAGAACGTGGACCCAAGCAGTGCCAGCTCACCGCTCACGGCAGCATCGCTCCCGCCGGAACCCAGGCCGCGTCCGACGAGGAGGATGACCCCTGCGTAGCCGACCACCAGCCCGGCGATCCGGTTGACGGTGATCGGTTCGTCGTGCAGGAAGAGCGCCGCGACGACGATGGTGAAGAGCGGCACGCCGCCGTTGAGGATCGCGGCCAGCGCGGAGTCCACCGACTGCTCGGCCGAGGTGATCAGCGCGAACGGCAGGGCGACGTTCACGACGGACATGACCAGCAGATGGCCGTAGATACGGGGCTCCCGGGGCAGCTGCTCGCGGGCGAGGCCAACGACCACCACCAGGAAGGCCAGCCCGATCCCGAGCCGCGTTGCGACCAGGGTGAAGGTCGGCAGCGTCTCCACGCCGATCTTGATGAACAGGTACGACGTGCCCCACATCAGCCCGAGAGCGATGAAGAGCAGCCAGTTGACGCGTGATTCTCGGGACGCCATCGGCGGATGATAGCGCCATTGGCCTAGTGGGTTGGTCCAAGCGCGAATGAGACTGCGGAGCGCAACCGGGTACGATCCGCGACGGAGGTGCCATGCAGCGCTGGGGCGGTCGATTCACGGGTCGGACGGACGAGCGGGTCGTCGAATTCACGCGCTCGATCGAGATTGACGCTGCCCTCGCGCTCGACGACATCGAGGGGTCGATCGCCCACGCCCGAGGCCTCGGGCGCGCGGGGGTCCTTCCGCCCGCCGACGTCGATGCTCTCGTGGCCGGCCTGCAGGGGATCGCGGCCGAGGTCCAGGCCGGCACGATCGAGTGGGACACGGCCCTCGAGGACGTCCACATGAACCTGGAGGCGGCGCTCGAGGCGAGGATCGGGCCGGTGGCGCGGAAGCTTCATACCGGCCGGTCACGTAACGATCAGGTCGCCACGGACCTCCGCCTCTGGACCCGCCGGGCGATCGACCGCCTGGACGGCGGGATCGTCGGGATGGAGCGCGCACTCGTTGGCCTGGCTGAGCGCGAGATCGAGACGATCCTGCCCGGCACCACCCACATCCAGCCGGCCCAGCCGGTGTTGCTGGCCCACCACCTGCTCGCCTACGTCGAGATGCTGGAGCGGGACCGGGGGCGATTCGCGGATGCGCGGCAGCGGCTCAACGTGTCACCGCTGGGCGCCGGCGCGCTTGCCGGCGCGGGCTACCCGCTGGACCGCGAGGCGACTGCGAGGGAACTGGGGTTCGAGGGCGTGGCGGCGAACTCCATGGACGCCGTCTCGGACCGTGATTTCGTCGTCGAGACGCTGGCCGCGGCGGCGCTCGCGATGGTCCACCTGTCGCGCCTCGCAGAGGAGATCACCCCCGGCTTTCGGGTTCGTACGAGTCGCGGATGCGTTCTCGACCGGCAGCTCGATGATGCCGAACAAGCGGAATCCTGATCCCGCCGAGATGGTGCGGGGACGCGCGGCGCGGGCGATCGGCGCGCTGACCTCCATGCTCACGATCCTCAAGGGGCTGCCCCTGACGTACCAGCGCGACCTCCAGGAGGACAAGCCGCTCCTGTTCGATACGGTCGAGATCCTCGAGTCGTCGCTCGGCGTGATGGCCGGGCTGGTCGAGACGCTATCGGTGGACGCGGCACGGATGCGCGCGGCGACGGATCAGGGGTACACGACGGCCACGGCGGTCGCGGACGCGCTCGTGGGGCGCGGCGTCGCATTCCGGAGCGCCCACCACGTCGTCGGCGCGCTCGTCGCGGCGGCCGAGGCCCGAGGCGTCGGGCTGGACGAGGTCTCGGATATGGAAATCACCGCCGCTCTCGCCGGCTCGGATGACGCCGTCGTGGCATTTCTCGCATCTTCTACTTCGGACCCCGCCCTCGGTGCCCTGATCCGCTCGGCTGCATCGGTCGAGGGCGCGCTTGCTGCGTCCGACGTCATCGGGGGCACGGCACCCGCCCGCGTTCGCGCAGCGGTGACCGCGGCTCGCGAGCGCCTCGCGCCGTAGTCGCGGCCGCGGCCCGCGGGTCGTCGGCCCCGGGCGCCTACCGGCCTACCTGCCCACGACCCGGAATGGCGCGGACACCGCGAGCAGGGCGTAACCGTCGTCGAAGTACATCGCCGTCCGGTACCAACCGGCACCGAGCGGCCACGACGTCGTGCCGACCTCGGCGGAGGCATCGAACACCGTGGCTCCCGCAACGGCCGTCTCCGTGTAGCCCCAGAGCAGGTATCCGCCGGCTCCGCAGTACCCGCCGGTGCAGCCGGCGGACTGGTCCACGTTCCCGGCGCCGCGCCTCGTGACGGCCAGCCAGTCCCACTTCCAGCCGGGCGCGGCAGTCCACGAGACGAGGATCGGCTCGCCGACGGCATAGGTTGACTTGTCGGTCCGAATCGTGGGTTTCGTGCCCACCGGGTACGCGTCGAAGCGCGAGCGGCCGCCGACGATTGCGCCACCGCTCACGAGGACCGCGTCGTATGAACCCGCGGCCCACGACCCTGTCGTGAAGGTGATCGCGCCGTCGAGCGCGCCGCCCGTCGGCATGCTCGCAATCGCCGCCCCGGGCCCCGCCCCGGCGGGCACGACGGCGATCGACTCCCCGGGCGCCCCGGTTCCATGGAATCGAATCGTCTGAGGGTGGCCCAGGAACAGGCGGCGTGCGTCGGCCGCGGCAAAGGGCGGTGGCACGGCCGGGCTGACTTCGAGTGTCGAGACCACCGCGCGATGGTCGGACGGCCACGGATCAACGGCGATCCCGGTGTCCTCGTACGCGGACTCGCCGACAACCGCGCTCGCAACGCTCGCGATGGGACCGGCGGTGAGCACCCAGTCGATCCGGTCGTGGACCTCGGCCCCCTTGCGCTCGCGGGGATAGCCGGCCGTCCAGGTGAAGCCCGGGCGGGCGACGGGGTCCGGATGGACGGCCCGGTACGAGTCCGTGAAACCGGCGTCGGCCAGCATCCGCGCCACC
>JACVXW010000211.1:0-2921 GCA_015661135.1 Chloroflexota bacterium | reverse complement strand
ACCTCGATCGGTCGCACGGCCGAAACCGCCGGCGTCCAGTCGAGGTGCGAGGGCGAATTGAAGTCGCCGGTCAGGACCACCGGGATTCCGGCGGCCGCGAGGTCCGGGAGGACCTCGAGCTGGCGAGCGATCGCCGGCACGCGAAGCTCGTGCTCGAGCGCCAGGACTTCGTCTAGCGTCCAGCCAACGCGCGGGAAGTACGGGCCGTAGGGATCGGACGGGAGGTGGATGTTGGCGATGGCCATGACTCGCCCCGGGGCGATCTCGGCATAGACGTAGATCCCGTCGGCGCCCGGCGGGTCGATCAACCGGTAGCGGCTCAGGACCTGGAGGCGGGGATTGCAGTACCAGCCCAGGGCATCGGCGATGCGGCAACCGTTGCCGGTCCCCTCCTGCATCCCGACGATGTCGGCGCCCGAGGCCTCGATGGCAACGGCGATCCGGCCCATCGTCTCCGCGCAGCCCGCCGGATTGACGCACCAATGGGGGCTGGGCACGCCATAGTCGACTTCGTCGCCGCCATACAGGATGTTGAAGGTTGCCACCTTGACGACGACCGGCGCCGGTCCGCCCACGGCCGCGACCCCTGCCATCGCGCCGGGCGAACCGGGCGTGACGAGGAGGGCGCCGAGCACCGCGACCAACGTTGCGACACGCGCGCGCGCAGCGGCCATCCCGCCCCGGCGATTCGGAACCTGCACCCGTCTGCCCTCCGCATCCGATGTCAGGACTGGAGGGTACGCACTCGCGGCCGTTTCGCGCAGGTGGCGGACCACCGGACGGTGCACCGGCGCACCGGTTTGCGGCGCGCTAACATCGCCCGAACCACCCGGTCCCGAGGTTTCCGCCAGATGCTGACGCTCGACACGATCCGGCGCGCACCCAAGGCGCTGCTCCATGACCACCTCGATGGCGGCCTGCGACCCGCGACGATCGTGGACCTCGCCGCCGAGTACGGCTATGCCGGGCTGCCGACCACGGATCCGGAGGCGCTCGCGGCGTGGATCCGGCGCGGCGCGGACCGCAAGTCGCTCGAGCTCTATCTCGAGACGTTCGTCCACACGGTCGGCGTCCTCCAGGAACGCGACGCGATCATGCGTGTCGCGGCGGAGTGCGCCGAGGACCTGGCCCTGGATGGCGTCGCGTACGCCGAGGTCCGCTATGCCCCGGAGCTTTCCACGGAGCGGGGGCTGACGCTCGATGAGGTTGTCGAGGCGAACCTGGAGGGGTTCCGTCTGGGTGCCGCCCGGGCGGCTGCGGCCGGACATCCGATCGTGATCAAGGTGCTCGTCACGGCCATGCGACAGGCGGCCCGCTCCGTCGAGGTCGCCGAGGCGGCGATCCGGTGGCGGGACGCGGGCGTCGTGGGTTTCGACATCGCCGGCCCGGAGGCGGGCTACCGCCCCACGCGCCATCTCGAGGCGTTCGACCGGATTCGCCACGAGAACTTCCACATCACGATCCATGCGGGCGAGTCCTTCGGGCTGCCGTCCATCTGGGAGGCGCTCCAGTTCTGCGGCGCCGAGCGCCTCGGGCACGGGGTCCGGATCGTGGACGACATCACCGTGGAGCAGGACGGGACCGTGCGCCTGGGGCGGCTCGCCGCATTCGTCCGGGACCGGCGGGTGCCGCTGGAGATGTGCCCGACCTCGAACGTCCATTCCGGCGCAGCGGTGTCCCTCGCCGAGCACCCGATCGACCTCCTCCGGCGGCTCCGCTTCCGGGTGACGCTCAACACGGACAACCGGCTGATGTCCGGGGTGTCGCTGTCATCCGAGTTCGCCGCGCTGGATCAGGCCTTCGGGATCGGCCTCGGCGAGATGGAGTGGCTCACGATCAACGCCATGAAGTCCGCCTTCGCCCCGTTCGACGAGCGCCTCACCCTGATCAACGAGGTCGTCAAGCCCGGCTACGCGCACCTTCGGGCCGAGGCTTCCCGCGCGGTGGTCGGCGCCTAGGCGCCGCCGTCGTCCGGCGTCGTCGTCCGGCGGCCTCGCCTCGAGCGCATCGGGCGTCGCCGGGTGTCGTCGCAGGACGACAACTGGACGTCCATCGGCTCTGGCGACGACCGACCGGGCCCTCGAGCGGCCTCCGGGCCTGTGAGATTGCCGAATCGACGCCCCGGGACGTCGTCTTGACGTCCACGAACGACCGATCGACGCCCGGGTCTGTCGGCAGGCGCCCGGGAGCAGGCGTTGTAGTCCAGTTGTCGCTCACCGACGACATCGGGCCGCCGGGCGAGGGGCCGCCCGTGAGAGCGGGGCCGCGAGGGCGGGCAGCCTCGCATGACCGGGTTTGCCGGGGGGTAGCCGCCGCATCGTTTCGTATGACCGTCGGCGTAATGAGTCTCACCCTGGGCGATCGGCGGGCACGCCCTGAGCTGGACTCGGACGCGGGTGTCCGCCCTAGCCAGTCCGTGAGCTGTCCATCTCCCACGGCCGAGGTCGGGGCCCGGCCGGGAAGGCGTAGTCGGAGTCGGAGCGTGCCTCGAGCTCCGCTACGATCCGAGCTAACGTCCGCAGGCGCAGGCCCTGGATGGTGCCCGTCTCGAGTCTGGAGATCGCCGACTGAGACACGCCAACCACCCAGCCGAGCTGTTGCTGTGTCAGCTGGCACCGGTGCCGCCCGGTCCGAATCCCGTCGCCGATGATCGCCATTCCAAGCGCCCATGCGGCGTCCCGGTCGTCGACATTCGCCCATGGAGCCATGCGAGCCAGTCTGACCGCGAGCCCTTACCGCGCGCTCCTCTGCGGATCACCCGGGAAGCATCTGGGCCTTACTTCTGGTCATACGCGCCCGCGCTCTGGTTGCCGCATGACGCCGAGGGTCATGCGACCAAGGGCGCCGGACTCAGGACCGGATTCCGGTCATATGCGCCGGCTTCCTCGTGGCCCCATGACGCCGAGGGTCATGCGACCAAG
>JACVXW010000043.1 GCA_015661135.1 Chloroflexota bacterium | reverse complement strand
CTCGGCCCTGCGCTCAGCCCGTTCAACTCCTTCCTGTTTCTCCAGGGCCTCGAGACGTTGCCGCTGCGAATCACCCGGCACAGCGAGAACGCGCTTGCCATCGCGAGGTGGCTGGAGACCCGGCCCGAAGTGACCTGGGTGAGCTACCCAGGCCTCGAGTCGCATCCGTCCCACAAGCTCGCCAAGCGTTACCTGACGGGTGGCTTCGGCGGCATCGTCACGTTCGGCGTGAAGGGCGGCGGCGAGGCCGGTCGCCGGCTCATCGACAGCGTCCAGATCTTCTCGCTGCTGGCCAACGTCGGCGACGCGAAGTCGCTCATCATCCATCCCGCTTCGACGACCCATTCGCAGCTGGAGCCGGACGAGCAGGCCTCGACCGGCGTGACCTCAGACCTCATCCGCCTGTCGGTCGGTCTCGAGCACATCGACGACCTGGTCGCCGACCTCGAGCAGGCGCTGGCCGCTGCGACGTCCGAGAGTCCCGCCGACGGCGAACTCGTCGGCGTCGGCGGGTGACGCTGGACGTCCCCACGACCCCGCCGGCCGGTCTCCTCACGGGGACCGGCCGGCTCGGGACCGCGTCGCTGGGGCGATTCGCCCTCACGGACGGGACGACGCTCCCGGAGTTGACGGTCGCCTACCGCCATGACGGCCCTCGGCCCGGAAAGGCGCCTCAGGTGGTCGTGGTTCACGCTCTGACGGGTTCGGCCGATGCGGCCGGCGACTGGTGGGCACCGCTGATCGGGCGCGGACGCGCCCTGGACACCGATCGGCTTGGCGTTCTGTCCGCCAACCTGCTTGGCGGCCGCTACGGAAGCACGGGGCCGACCTCGATCGACCCGCGGACGAACCGGCCGTACGGCGACGACTTCCCGTCGATCTCCACCCGTGACCAGGCGGCCGCCCACTGGCGGCTGCTTGACGCCCTCGGTATCGATGAGCTGGCCCTCGTCGTCGGCGGGTCGCTCGGCGGGATGGTTGCACTTGAGATTGCGCTGCAGCGACCGGTCGCCGTCCGCCATGTGATGCCTATCGCGGCTCCCGCGGCGACCGGCCCGCTTGCGGTTGCCTGGAACCATCTCCAGGTCCAGTTGCTGGAGCGGCTCGGGGTTGAAGGGCTGGCCCTCGCCAGGCAGCTCGCAATGACCACGTATCGAAGTGAGGCGGACTTTGAGGAGCGCTTCGGGCGTTCGCGCGAGTCCGACGGTCGACTCTCCATCGTCAGCTACCTTGAACACCAGGGCCGCAAGCTCGTCAATCGCTTCGACGCCGCCACGTACCGGATCCTCACTGGAGCCATGGACCGGCACGACATCGGCGATGGTCGAGGCGGGATCGACGCGGCCATGGCCTCATTGGCCAGCGGCGGAGTAAAAGTGACCGGCGTGGCAATCCAGGACGACATCCTCTACGGGCCCCAACAGGTCAAAGCGCTGGTGGACGCGGCGCTCGCAGCAGGCGTGCCGGCCCGGCACCGCCAGATCACCTCCACCAAGGGCCACGACGCGTTTCTGGTGGAGTGGGACCAGCTGACCGTCCTGCTCCAGGAGGCGCTTGCGGCCTGATGTCCGGAGCGTCGCCAGGGCGAGAATGTGGCGCAGAAGGGAAATAGTTGCATCGGCTTTGCGGTTATGCGTATAGTTCCGCACATGAACGGCCGTTTCTTCTCGAGTGACTCGAAGAAGAAGCTCTGGCGGCCCTGCCGGGAGGCACGGGCCCTGGGGCTCTGACGGCGCGTCCACTGACGAACCGGGGCCTCCAGGGAACGGAGGCTCCAGGGGCCGCGGCACCACTGACGGTGACCGCGGCTTTTCGTTTGCCCTGGCACCTCCACTCCGGCGGCTCCGCAACCACATCCAGGGTGGGGAGGGAGCACGGACATGCAGATCACTATCCTCGGCGACGGCCCGCTCGGGCGCGCGGTCGCGGATGCCGCCCGACAGCGCGGTGACGGCGTCCTCGTCCTCGGCCGCCCGGTTTCAGGGCTACATGACCGCTGCGACGACGGCCTGGACAACCGACCGCAACCTCGTCGAGGGGTTGCTGGTCGGCCACGAGGCTGCCGCCGTGGCAGCCGCGAACTTCAGCATCGGTGTCACGTTGTTCGGGCGCCTCGTGGACCGGGCGGTGGAGCTCTTCGGGCACGTCGACGGGTTCGATCCGTACCTCGTCGAGTGGCATCGCCGGGCGAAGCGTGACCGGCCGTCCGGCACCGCCCGGGAGCTGACGGCCCGAATCGTCGGCCAACATCCCAACCTGACGGCGTCGGACGACCTCGAGGTCGTGTCGATCCGGGCAGGGTCGTCGCCGGGAATGCACCTGGTCGGTTTCGATGCCCCGGGGGAGTCGCTCGAGCTCCGTCTGACGGCGCGGGACCGATCCGCGTACGCCGCCGGCATCCTCGCCGCCGCCGACTGGCTGCTCCGCATGGAACGTCCGGCGGGTCTCCATCCGTTCGATCCGATCGTCGACGCGCTACTCGCGCGCGGCACCGTCGCCGCCTGATGCGTCCATCGACGCCCTTCCTATCCTCGCCACTCGAAAGGAACAGCGACATGACCACCGCCGCCCGCCCGAATCGCCCCCTGTTGCGCGGGGCGTTCACCGCCCTCGTCACCCCGTTCACCGCCGACGGCGCCCTTGATGAGGCCAACTTCCGGACGCTTGTCCGCTGGCAGATCCTGGCCGGAATCGATGGCCTCGTGCCGTGCGGCACGACCGGCGAGTCACCAACCCTGTCCGAGGCTGAGCGCGAGCGGCTCATCAGGGCGACGATCGAAGTGGCCGCCGAGCGACCGTCGGCGGCACGCATCCAGGTGATCGCAGGAACCGGGACCAACGACACGGCAGCGACGATCCGGGCCACCCGGCGTGCGGCGGAGCTGGGAGCCGACGCCGCGCTCGTGGTCGCCCCGTACTACAACCGACCCGACGGTCGGATGCTGCTCGCCCACTACCGCGCGGTCGCGGACGAGGGCGATCTGCCCATCGTGGTGTACAACGTCCCGGGACGGACCGGCACGAACGTCGATGCCGACACGTTCCTGGGGCTTGCCGAGCACCCGCGGGTCATCGCGGTCAAGGAGGCCAGCGGCAACCTCGACCAGATTGCGCGGATCTGCCGGGATCGACCGCGTCATGTTGCCGTCCTGGCCGGCGACGACGCGTGGACCCTGCCGATCCTCGCGATGGGCGGCGACGGCGTCGTTTCGGTGGCCTCCAATGAGATCCCCGGTGAGCTCGTGGCGCTGTGCGCCGCCGCGCACGCGGGCGACTGGGACGGCGCCCGACGGATCCACGAGCGCTGGTTGCCACTCTTCCAGGGCAACTTCCGCGGCGGACCAAATCCGGTCCCGGCGAAAGCCGCCCTGGCCCTCATGGGTATCCTCGACGGCGACGCGGTTCGGGCGCCCCTCCTGCCGCTCGACGATGACGCTCGAGGAGCCATGGGCGTCCTGCTCCGTTCGCTCGGGCTCATCGAGGCGGTCGGCGGTCGAATAGCGGGCAGTGTCGTGACCAGGCAGGCCGTGGCATGACGACCGAGGCGACCTCCATACCCGGAGGGCCTTCGCCGGCCGTCGAGCCGGCCACGCTGCTCGAGGATCTGGAGGCAGGGCGGCTGCGGGCCGCCGAGCCGGACCCGACCGCGCCGGACGGTTGGCGCGTCCGGGCGGACGTCAAGGCGGCCATCCTCGCCTGCTTCGCCGATCGGACCAGCCGCTCGTGGGCGGCCGGCCCGCTGATCTTTCGTGACCGGGCCGCCATCCCTCCACGAGAGGATCTCGCCGACGGCCCGTGGCGAATCGTTCCAGGCGGTTCCGCGATCCGGAGAGGTGCCCACCTCGGCGACGGTGTCGTGGTCATGCCACCGTCGTACGTCAACGTCGGCGCCTTCGTGGGCGCCGGAGCGATGGTCGACTCGCACGTCCTCGTCGGCTCGTGCGCGCAGATCGGCGCCCGAGTCCACCTGGCCGCCGGCGTCATGATCGGCGGCGTGCTGGAGCCGCCGGGTGCTCGGCCCGTCATCGTCGAGGACGACGCCTTCATCGGGGCGGGCAGCGCCCTCCTTGAAGGGGTGCTCGTCGGACGGGGCGCCGTGATCGGGGCCGGGGTGACCCTGACCGGCACCAGCCGTCTCTACGACCTGGTCCGCGAGCGTGTCCTGGACGGTTCACCGGAGCGGCCGCTCGTCGTTCCGGCGGGTGCCGTCGTCGTGCCGGGCGCCCGGGCCGTGCCCGGCGCGTTTGGCGCCGACCATGGCCTGAGCCTGGCCACGGCCGTCCTCGTCAAGGATCGTGACGGAGCCACGTCGATCAGGGTCGCGGTCGAGGAGGCACTTCGTTGAGCCTGGCCATCGAGCGAGCGCGACGGGGACGGCCGCCGGCCCGCAACGAGATCCTCCGA
This sequence comes from Chloroflexota bacterium, assembly GCA_015661135.1. GTDB lineage: Bacteria > Chloroflexota > Limnocylindria > Limnocylindrales > CSP1-4 > UBA5189. The sequence continues at coordinate 23,916 of JACVXW010000043.1, read as the reverse complement.
GCTGGTCGGCTGGGTGGCGCCGACCCCCAGGACCTGGTACGGCGCTTTGGATCGCCGCTGTTCGTGTACGACCTCACCGTCATCGATCGTCAGGTTGCAGCTCTCCAATCGGCCCTGCCGCCGGTCGCCGATCTCGCCTTTGCCGTAAAGGCGAACCCAGCGCTGGCGATCGTCGCGCACCTTGGTCGACTCGGGCTGGGTGCCGATGTCGCGTCGGCCGGGGAACTCGCAACCGCCATCCGGGCCTCGATCGAGCCAGGGAGGATCGTCATGACCGGGCCGGGCAAGCGCGACGATGAACTCCAGGCAGCCGTGGCGGCTGGAATCCGCGCGGTGACCGTGGAATCACCCGGCGAGCTGGTGCGTCTCGAAACGATCGCCGCCCGCGTCGGTCGCCGGGTGCCGATCATGCTACGGGCAGCCGTCACCGAGGACGCCCGGCTCGAGCGCGTCCGTCTGGTCGGTGACGACGGGGCCGGCAAGTTCGGCATGGACGCAGCCAGCATCCTCCAGTGTGCCCGGCGCGCGGCCGACTCACCATGGCTGGATTTGCTGGGCCTGCACGCCTTCGGCGCGTCGAACGTGCTTGACGCCGGCGCCCTCGTGGAACACGTCGCAGCCACCGGCCGTGCGGCGCGCCGGCTGGCCCAGCTCGTGGGCACGACGGTCCGGCTCGTGGATGCCGGTGGCGGGCTCGGCATCCCATACGAGTCGCACGAGGAGTCGCTTGACCTCGTCGGGCTCGGACAGGGGCTCACGGAGATCACGGGTTCCTGGGCGGGCGACCCCCTGCTGAGCCATGCGAAGCTGCTGCTGGAGCCGGGGAGGTTCCTCGTCGGGCCTGCCGGGGCCTACCTCACCACGGCCGTCGATCGCAAGACCATCGATGGATCGACAATCGTCATTCTCGATGGCGGCGTTCACCATCTGTTGCGTCCGGCGCTGGTGGGGCAGGAGCACCGAATACGGGCCGTCTCCGGCGCGGCGACGCTGGCTGGCAGCCGGCTCGGCCCCGTCACGGTCGCCGGACCGCTCTGCTCGGGGCTGGACGTGTTCAGCCAGCATGCCGTCATGGGCACGCCCGAGGTCGGCGATCTCCTGGCGATCCTGGATGTCGGGGCCTACGGCTTCACGGAGTCGATGCCGCTCTTCCTCTCGCATCCCAGTCCGGCGGAAGTCGTCGTCCACCAGGGCGAGGCAGCCCTGATCCGCCCAAGGCATGGCTCGACCGCCAGGTCGATGTTGTGTTCCCGCGGGCAAGTCGCACCCACGGGAACGGGCGCATGCTCGCCGAAGCCTGACAGCAGTCCGGGCGAGTTTCGGCTCGTCCACGACCGTGGCGGAGGGCGTTCCGATGACGATCCGGCTCACGATCCTGGATCTCGCTCGGGATTGTGCCCCCTGCGCTGGCGCGGCGTTGGTCGGGGTCGCCCGGCGGGGTATCCTCTGGGTCAACGGGGGAAGGTCAACGCCCACTCGTGGCTGCGACGCAAGCCCCGACGGAGGTCGCGTCATGTCCCTGTCGCAACGGGTTGAGAAGGCTCGACAGGGAACCGACACGCCCGTCGCGGCGGTCCCCGCCGAGCCGCCGGCGCCCGCGAAGACGCCCGCGTCCCACGGTCGCGAAGCGCTGCTCGCCGATATTCTGGCCCGCGCACAGCGCCAGGTGATCGGCTCGTTCGCATCGCTTCTCGATGCTCCTGACCCGGCCGAGGTGCGCGAGACGATCTCCGGGATCATCGACCGGATCCTCGTGGCCCACTCGTTCTCCGTGACGCGCACCGAGCGCCTCGGGCTGATCGACGAGGTCGTCCACGAGGTCACCGGTCTGGGACCCCTGGAGCCGCTCCTCCGCGACGACACGATCACCGAGGTCATGGTCAACGGACCGAACAACGTGTTCATCGAGCGCGGCGGGAAGATCCTCCGGGTGCCCGTCACCTTCCTGAACGACGAACACGTCCAGCGGATCATCGACCGGATCATCGCGCCGCTCGGTCGGCGCATCGACGAATCGAGCCCCAGGGTTGACGCCCGGCTTCCGGACGGGTCCCGGGTCAATGCGATCATCGCGCCGCTGTCGCTCATCGGCCCGGTGATCACGATCCGGAAGTTCGCGGCAAAGCCGTTCACGGTCGCCGACCTCGTCGGCTTCGGAACGGCAAGCGCGGAGATCTTCGACTTCCTCCGTCACTGCGTCTGGGCCCGGCTCAACATCTTCGTGTCCGGCGGGACCGGCTCGGGCAAGACGACGTTCCTCAACGTCCTGTCGTCGTTCATTCCGGAGGACGAGCGGATCGTCACGGTGGAGGACGCCGCAGAGCTCCAGCTGCGCCAGGAGCACGTCGTGACCCTGGAGGCGCGCCCGGCGAACTCCGAGGGGACCGGCGAGATCTCGATCCGCGACCTGTTGCGCAACGCCCTCCACATGCGCCCGGACCGGATCATCGTCGGGGAGTGTCGTTCGGCCGAGGCGCTGGACATGATCCAGGCGATGATGACCGGCCAGGACGGCTCCCTTTCGACCGGCCACGCGAACACCACCCAGGACATGCTCCGCCGCCTCGAGACGATGATCCTGATGTCCGGCTATGCACTGCCCCTGCGGGCTATTCGCGAGCAGATCGCCTCGGCCGTGGACGTGATCGTCCACACTGCGCGGCTCAAGGACGGCACGCGCAAGATCGTCAACATCACCGAGGTCTACGGGATCGAGGACGACGAGATCCTGACCCAGGACATCTTCGCTTTCGATCAGACGGACTACGTCGACGGCAAGGTGATCGGCGAGCTCAAAGCGACCGGCGTTCGGCCGACATTCATGGGCGTCTTCAAGACATCGGGCTTCGAACTGCCGAAGGGCGAGTTCGGAATCCCGCCGGCCGACCCCAAGAAGCCGCAGCGGCCCGGCAAGGCCCGCTGGTCCATCGGGGCGCCGCCCGAGGCAGCCGCGGCGCCGCACGCCCGCGTCGGCGAAGGCCGTGCCGTGGCGGCCGGCGGCATGATCTACGTCTCGGCGATCGGCCCGATCAACCCCGCCACGGGGCAGGTCACGGCCGGCGACATCAAGGACCAGGCCCGGCAGTGCATCAAGAACCTGCAGGCGAAGCTGGAAGGCCTGGGTAGTTCGCTCGAAAAGGTGGTCTGGGCGAACTGGGCACTGCGCGAGTCGTCCGAGTTCGACGCCTTCAACGACGAGTGGGTCCGCTGGTTCCCCGGCGACTCGCCGGTCGGTCAGGGGACGGTGATGTCGCCGGCGCACCGCCGGGCCGGCTTCCGGGTCTCGATCGGGGTCATCGCCGAGGCGTAGGTTCGCTACTCCTCCGGGACGATGACCACCTTGCCGAACGCCCGGCGCTCCGCCAGGTAGACCTGGGCCTCGCGCGTCGCGCTGAGCGGGAACGTGCGGTCGATCACCGGGCTGACCGCACCGTCACCGACGAGCCCGAGGACATGGACCATGTCGGCCCGGGTCACGCCCATCGAACCGAGCACCGTCAGTTCCTTCCAGAAGACGCTCCAGAGATCGGTCGCCGCCATGCGCCCCGACGACCCACCGCAGGTCACGAGCCGCCCGCCGATCCGAAGACTGGCCACGCTCTTCGTCCAGGTGTCCGGGCCGATGTGCTCCGCGACGACGTCCGCGCCGCGCCCTCCGGTCAGGCGCAGGACCTCCCGGTCGAAGTGTCCGGCGGTCGGGAGGACGTGCTGCGCCCCAAGCGCGAGTGCCAGGGTCCGTTTCTCCTCCGACCCAGCGGTGGCAATCACGGTGCAACCCAGGTGCCGCGCCAGTTGCACCGCCGCGCTGCCGACACCAGAACCGGCCGCCAGGACCAGGACCGTCTCACCGGGCTGCAGCCGGGCCCGATCCACCAGCATGTGCCAGGCCGTCCCGAAGGATCCCTGGAGCGCCGCCGCGTCGACGAACGGGATGTGGTCCGGGATGCGCAGGAGCGCGGAACCGGGTACCGCCACGTACTCGGCGAACCCGCCGTCGCGGTTCACGCCGATGATCTGGCGAGCGGCGCACAGGTTGTCGCGACCGCTCCGGCATGACTCGCACGTCCCGTCGGCGGTGAAGGAGAGGACGAGCACGCGCGCCCCGATCTCCCAGTCGGCGACGGCGGAGCCCGTGGCGGCCACCTCGCCGACCGATTCAAGCCCACCGATGTGGGGCAGCGGCGCCTTCATCCCGTGGCTGCCTTCGCGGACGTAGATGTCCATGTGGTTGACGCCGCAGGCGCGGACGCGGACGAGGACCTCGTCCGGCCCGGGCTCGGGGTCCGCGACGTCCTCGTAGACCAGCGCCTCGGGCCCGCCCCGTCGGTGGAACACGGCTGCCTTCACGGGCCAACATTGCCACCGTCGGGCCGCGGTCGCCTGCCGGCCGCGCCGGAGAGTCCGGGCCGCGACAGGGTTGGGTCCTCGGCGCCGGGCGCCTGCGGTGCTACGCTGCCGGACCGAGCGAGCCGGACGGCAAGCATGCGCAGGAGGGCACCCGGCGATGCGCCTGCGGTTGCTGGACCTCGGTGGGGTCAGCGGTCTTCGCTCGCAGGCCGTCTACCACGCATTGGGCGAGAGCATCTCCGAGGGTGCGATGGACACCCTCGCGATCCTCCACCCCACGAACCCGTACGTGTCCCTGGGCTTCCACCGCGACCTCGACACGGACGTGGACACCGCGTTCTGCCGGGAGCGGGGCCTGCCCGTCTATCGGCGACGCGTCGGCGGCGGGACGGTCTACCTGGATGCCGACCAGGTCTTCTTCCAGCTGATCCTCCAGGAGCGCCGCGCCCGAACCTCGGTCGCCAACGCCTACGCCGAGTTCCTTGGTCCGGCCGCCGTCGCCTACTGGGCGCTCGGGGTGCCGGCCGAGCTGATGGGGGTCAACGACCTCGCGGTTGATGGCCGGAAGCTCAGCGGCACCGGCATGGCGACGATCGGCAACGCCGTCGTCGTCGTCGGCAACGTGATCCGCGACCTCGACCATGCGTCCATGGCGGGGATCATGCAGCTGCCGGACGACACCGCCCGCACCTGGGTGGAGACGAGCATGCGCCGCTGGGTGACCTCGATCCAGGGTGAGCTGGGCAGCAAGCCCTCCTACGCCCGGGTGGCCACGGAGCTTGTGAAGGCGTACGCGGCCTGGGCGGGAGAGCCGCTGGTGCCCGGCCGACTCTCCGATCGGGAGCTGGACCAGATCCGGACGACGGAACGGCGGCTGGAGTCGTCAGAGTGGCTCCATCGGGAAGGCTATGAACGACCCGCGGCCCACGCTGCGACGCCGGTTCGGCGGGTGAAGATCCGGGCCGGGCGCTGGGACGCCTTCTTCGACTGGGCGTCCGGCGACCAGCCCATCCGCGTCTACATGTCGGCCGACGGAGGCGTCCTCGAGGCGATCCGGTTTGCCCGCATCGGCGGAGCAGCGGACGTCGACGCTCCACTCCGGGCCCTCGAAGGAAGCCTGCCCGGGACGAACGGTGGTGCGGTCGATCTCGCGGAGCGGCTTGCGAGTACAGTACCCGCGGCGGATGCGAATCGGCTCGCGGGGCTGCTCGCGATCGCCGCTCGACCGGACGGATGAGGTGCGGCGTTGACGGGTCCCGACCTGATCGAAGGGGCAACTGAGTCATGACGGTGGCGCGGCAGTACCGGGTGCCCGTGGACCGCGCCTATGAGCGCGAGACAAACCTCTGGGTGCAGGACCGCGGCGGCGTCCTCCGGATCGGGCTGGACGAGCTGGCCCAGGAAGTGAACGGCGACATGGCCTTCCTCCAACTGGCCGCCCCGGGCACGGTCGTGGGCCGCGGTGACGAGATGGGTAGCACGGAGGCCGGCAAGTACGTCGGTCCGATTCTCAGCCCCGTGGCCGGCACGATCCGGGCCGTCAACCGGGCCGTCCTGGACACGCCTCGGCTGGTGAACACGGATCCGCTCGAAGCCGGCTGGCTGGTGGAGATCGAGCCCGCCGCCGGCGAGACCCTGGACCACCTGGTCCGCGAGCCGGACGAGATCGCCCTCTGGCATGCCGAGCGCGTTCGCGCGTTCCGCCTGAAGGGCGTGCTCGCCGAATGAGCACGGCCCTCCCGGTCCTCGCGACCGGGTACGCGGCGCTGCCCGCTCCGCCGGTCGTCCAGGTCTCGCCACCCGCGGAACGTACGGATGCCTTCCTCCTCCGCCAGCAGCACTTCCCCGACCAGGTCAACTTCCATGCTCCGGGCCTGAAGCGCTACCGGACGAGCGCCTTCGAGCAGACGAACCCGCGCGCCTGGCTCCCGATCAGCGTGACCGGCGATGCCTGCGCCCTCCAGTGCGAACACTGCGTGGCCAAGGTCCTCAACCCGATGATCAGCCTCCAGGCTGCCAAGAACCTCTACGAGCTGTGCGCCGAGCTCCAGCAGGGTGGCACGAAGGGGGTCCTCGTCAGCGGCGGCTCGATGAAGAACGGCCAGGTCCCGCTGCTCAAGCACGTCGAGCACATGAAGCGGATCAAGGACGAGCTGGGGATGAAGATCATCTGCCACACCGGGCTCGTGAGCGAGGAGACCGCGGCCGGCCTCGCCTGGGCCGGGATCGACGGCGCGATGATCGACATCATGGGGGCGGACGAAACGATCGACGAGGTCTACCACCTCGAGGCGACGGTGGACGACTTCGAGGAGTCCCTCGAGCGCCTGACCCGCCACGGCCTGATGACCCTCCCGCACATCGTCGTCGGGTTGCACTTCGGGCGCCTCCTCGGCGAGCAGCGCGCGCTCGACATCATCGCGAAGTACCCGGTCTCCGCGCTCATCCTCGTCGTCCTGATGCCGGTCTTCGGCACGCCGATGGCGAACCTAGCCCCGCCGCCGATCGAGGAGACCACGGCGTTCTTCCGGACCGCCCGCCTCGCGATGCCCTCGACGCGGGTGATGCTGGGATGCGCCCGTCCGGGTGGTGAGATGAAGCTCCAGCTGGACCGGGCCGCGATCGACATGGGCCTCAACGGGATCGCCTTCCCGGCCGAGGGGATCGTGGAGTACGCCACGGCGAGCGGCCTGGAGCCGAACTTCTACGAGTACTGCTGCTCGCTGACCTGGGGCGTCTGAGCGTGGCGATCGGCTGACATGGAACGCTGGCGGCTCATCGTCGATGACGGCGCGAGCGCGGCCTTCGGGCTCGCCGCGGACGAGTGGCTGATGGGCCACCACCGGGGCGACGACGGGTTCGACGCGACCCTGCGGCTGTACACCTACGCGTCGCACTGCGCCCTCGTGGGCCGGTTCCAGGACGTGGCGACGGAAGTCCGCCTGGACGAATGCGAGCGCGCCGGCGTCGCGGTCAACCGGCGACCCACCGGCGGCGGCGCGATCCTCATGGGCCGGGATCAGCTCGGCGTCGCCCTGACGTTCGCGGCGGATCGGCCGGGCCTGCCGGGCCTCCCGGCGCATCTCTACACCCACCTCTCGGCGGGGGTCATGGACGCGCTGGAGGCCGTCGGCCTCCAGCCCCGATTCCGGCCCAAGAACGACCTCGAGGTGGAGGGGCGCAAGATCGCCGGGCTGGGCGTCTGCCGTGACGCGACCGGCGGGATGCTGTTCCACACCAGCCTGCTGGTGGACCTGGACGTGCCGCTGATGCTGCGTCTGCTGTCCATCCCGGCCGAGAAGATCTCGGACAAGGTCCTCCGGTTCGTGGCCGACCGGACCACCACGGTCCGCCGTGCAACGGGACGCGATGTGACCATCGACGAGATGCGCGACGCGGTCGCCGCCGGCTATGCGCGGCGATTCGGGGCGGAGCTCGTCGCGGCACCGCTGGTGGAGGCCGAGCTCGCGGCGATCGACGACCTGATCCGCACGAAATACGGCACCAGCGAGTGGATCGACCAGCGCCGGCTGGACGCCGCGGACGGCGATCCGCGTGCGCAGTCCCGGGCCGCCCTCCAGGGGGCCTGCTTCGGACCCGCCGGGGCCGGCGTGGGTCACGCGGTGAGCAAGACGCCCGGCGGCCTGCTCCGCGTCTACGCCGCGCTGAGCGGCGAGACCATCAAGAGTGTCCTCGTCACCGGCGATTTCTTCGCCGATCCGGCGATCGTGACCGGGCTGGAGTCACGGCTCAAGTGGGCTCCGGCGGAGGCCGCCACCATCGAAGCCGCGGTTCAGGCCGAGGTCGGAGCCTTCGGGGTCGCCCACCTCGAGAGCGCGGCCCTCGCCGCCGTCATCATCAAGGCCGTCGACAACGCGAAGCGAGCGAGGAGCACCGGATGACCCTGCGTGAGCTGCCGGTCCTGCCGGTCCTGCCGGTCCTGGCGCCGCCTGAGCCGTTCCAGTCGAGCCCCGAGTTCGTCCGGATCAGCATGGCCAGCGCCCTCGCCCTCCGCTACCGATCGGGCAAATTCGCCCGCGACTTCGCCTTCGGCGGGATCAACCTGCTGCTCAACTACGAGGACGGCTGCCGCTCCGATTGCGGCTACTGCGGTCTCGGCCGGTCGCGCCCCGGCGACTACGACGAGAAGTCGTTCATCCGGGTGGAGTGGCCGGTCGTGCCCACGGACGACCTCGTGGACCGGGTCGTGCGGTACGAAGAGCAGATGACCCGCCTGTGCATCTCGATGGTCACGAACAAGCATTCGTACCCGGACACGCTGGCACCCACGCTCAACGAGGATCGGCTGGTCGCGCTCCGCGACGTCGGCGTGGACATGATCGGGTTCGGGCTGGATGCCGTGACCGAGGAAGTCTTCGTCCGCCACCGCAAGGACGTGCCGCAGGGCGGCGGCCTCAAGTGGGACCAGTACTGGCGGCTCATCCACGCCGCGCGGCGGACCTTTGGGCCGTGGAAGATCAACTGCCACACGCTCGTCGGAATCGGCGAAACGGACCGCGATCTCATGGGCATCTTCGACGACCTCAAGCGCGAGCAGATCTTCTCGTACCTGTTCTGCTTCAACCCCGAGCCGGACTCGCGGATGGGCGACTGGCCCAAGTCGCCGCTCGTCCGCTGGCGACGGATCCAGCTGGCGAAGTGGCTGCTCGAGGAGAACGACGTGCCGCTGGCCGAGTTCCGCTTCGACGCGGACGGGGCGCTCGTGGGCCTGGGCGGCGGGTTGGCCCTCGCCACCGACGCGGTCGAGAGTGGCATGCCGTTCATGACCAACGGTTGCCCGAGCGCCGGCGGGACGCCCGGCTGCAGCCGCCCGTACGGCAGCTACCGACCGTCCGAGCCGTTCCGGGACTTCCCGTTCAAGCCGGTCGGCGTCGACATCGAGGGCATCTGGGATGACCTCCGCCTGGATCAGCTCACGGCGCCGTAGCTCCTGCCATGGCGGCCCACCACGGCAGGATCGAGGAGACCGATCGATGAGCCATCCGACGAACGACGCGACGATCGCAGCGGTGACTGACGTGGCCCGCGCCTACTACGACGGGATGCTCGCCGGCGACGAGGCGAAGCTCAGGAGCGCGTTCCACCCGCGGGCCGCCATCGTCGGCAATGAGGGCGGTTCCCTGTACTGGGGGACCCTCGACGAGTTCATCGCCGAATGCAAGCGGACGGTCCCGCACGCCGGGCCCTCCGATTGGCGGATCGAGAACCTGTCGTTCGAGGGCGACACCGCCCTGGTCCGGCTGGGCGGCCAGTACGCGGGCGTCTGGTACACGGACGATCTGTCCATGCTCCTGATCGACGGCGCCTGGCGCATCGTTCACAAGACGTTCTACCCGCATCCTGGGGGAACGCTGGACCTGACGTGAGCGGGTTCATCGCCGAGACGACGGCAACGTAGTGGCTGCGACCGAGACCCCCGGCAGCAGGCTCACGGAGCTCGGGCCGGTGGCGACGGACGGCCGTTCGATCGATGACGAAACGGCCTTCCGGGGCGCCTGGATCGAGTTCCGGACGGCGGACCTCGCCGGGCACGGGCCGCACCGGATCGGCCCGCTGGTGAGTGCCCCGCGCTCGACCGTATGCGCCGTCTTGCCGCGTGCCGGCTATTCCCGGCTGCGCGACGCGGACCGCCGGTCGGGGGTCCCGGTCCGCTACGTCCGTGGACATCCGGTCGCGCTCGTTCACCCGGATCACAAGAAGCTTGGCCGGACCCCGACGGGCGGCAGTCATCGGGCGCGGCATCAGGGCGATCATCGGAGGGCGAAGTCTGCAGGACAACCGTGACGCGTCCGTGAGGCATGGTCGCGATCGTCCTACGGGATCAGCGAATAGCCACCGTCGTCGGGCTCGGCGCGAAGGGCGAGCGCCGCCTCCCACGCGGTCGATCGGGGTATGCCGCAGGCATCCGCGCGACCTGAGACCCCGCGAATCTGACCGGCGACGAGCCACTCTGTGCTGAAGTCGCCGTCGATCTCGATGTCCGCCGAGGAGGCCGTGAACCGACCAACGTCGTGGTGGACGTCAGTCGCGACTCGCATCGGCTGGTCCGTGACGATCCCGGCTGGCGCGCAGAGCACGTCGATGAAGTTGATGACCCCGGCCCGTCCTCCCAAGATGACCAGCCGGACGACGAACGTGTGCCCGGGCAGCAGTTGGGTGCCCGAGGGCAGGTCGGCGGGAACGTCAAACTCGGCGACGACATAGCCTTCGGCACCACCCTGGTAGGCGCCGTTGAGGGGAAGTGCCTGACCCATGAAGTAGGCGATCGCCGGACGGATGTCGGCCGGCAGGAGCCTCGATCCGTCGATCTCGAGGATGTTGGCCGTGTTGATGAACGTCCCCAGCTCCGCGTTCGTCACCCATGGCTCGGCGACCCTGGTCCCCGATGCGTGGTCGACCATCCATACGACCGCGTTCAGGGCGACGACCGTCAATTCACCGCTCTCCCCGGAGTACTGGGCCGACCGGCCGGCTCGTAGGACCACACAGGCGAGCAGCTCGACGTCGGAAGCGAACCCAGACTCGACCGGGAGGGCTTCCGTGGCACCTTCGACCGAAACGATTGAGGTCGACGCCGGGTAGTAGGCCTCACCGGGAGGGAGAGGCGGCGGCGGCCCGACGGTCCCGTTCGCGTCAAGCATCTCGAGGAGCACGATGTGGAGCCCCTCGTAGCCCGTGACCTTGACAGCCGGCTGCGCCGGTCCGTCAAGCTCGGAGATCCCGACCGGGCGTGCGTTGGCGCACCTACCCACGCTCGCGGCGTGGAACGACTCGTCACCGAGGATCGGGGGCTCGGAGATCGGATCGGACGGTACCTGGGCCTCCCCGGGGTCAGTCGCCGGAACGTCCATTGAGCCCGTGCTGGGCGACGCCACGGACGCCCCCGGGGCGCTGGGGTCCGGGCCCTCGGCCGCTCGGCATGCCGAAGCGACGACCGAACCTATGACGAGCAGGACCAGAACGCGGCGCCGCCAGCGAAGGCCGAACGTGGGCGGCCAGCTGCGCCCGTCGATCCTGAGAGGCAGGGCCTGGACAGCACAGCGCTGATCCAGGGCCGCCGTGTGTCTCACGGCCCCGGCTCGACGTCGATGCGGAAGATGATCGGCGGGCCGGCGAACTCGTCCGACCCCGCGGCGAGCAGCTGACCGTCGCCCGCCCAGACCAGAGCGCTGACCTCGACCAGTGGGGCCTCGAAGCTGGCGAGCTCGTTTCCCTCGACGTCAACGGCCACGATCGTCGCCGGGTCTGGCCAGTTCGGATGGGCCAGCCAGAGCCGAGAGCCGTCCCACGCCAGCCCGGCAATCTCCCGACCGAAGGCGAGCGTGCGGAGGATCTTCCCGCCCGAGTCGAGGCTGTACGCGGCGTAGGACTCCGAGAACCACAGGTTGGAGCCGTCCCAGGCGAGCGCGTGGTTCGTCCCGCCGATCGTCCGGCTCGGCGGCTGGATGGTGCCCACGACCTGCGGCTCTCCGCCGGGATCGGCCTCGTTGACCGAGAACCGATAGATCTCGCTGTAGTTCGTCGTGAAGAGCAGGAACCGGGAACCGTCCCAGGTCAGCCCCTCGGGCGTGTAGCTCGGCGGCGAGTAGACACCGAGGACCTTGCCATCGGGTGCCAGCTTGAAGAGCTCGGCGGATCCCGATATCCACAGGTGGGTGCCATCCCAGGCCATCCCCGCGGCGCTGTCGCCTGGCGCGGCGAACGATCCCACGACGACCGGGCCACCGTCGGGGGTGCTCGCCGGCGACGTCGGGGTCGGTGCCGCGGTGGGAGCGACAGTCGACAGGTCCGGCGTCTGGCTCGCCAACGCACTCGATCCGGCCGGCGGGGCAGTATGCGATGCGCCCACGGCGCCGCCGTCACCCGGCAGCAGCGACGGGACGACAAGCAGGATCGTGGCGAGTGCCGCTACCGCGACGGCGATCGCTGCCGTCGGGACGGTGAGCCAGCTCGGTCTGCCGGGGACCGCGCCACTACCCCGCGCCGTCATGGTGGCGACGACAGGGCCTGGCCGAACGGCCGGGTCAACCTGTGGGCTCTCCCCGCTCGCCTGGGCATCGACGCCGGCGAGCAGCCGGCCGACGGTGTCGGCAAGGCGCTCGACGTGCGGCTGAAGCGGCAGCGTGAGCGCGTCCAGCCACTGCGGCGTCGAGGACAGCGACAACGGCACGTCCTCGATCCGGAGCGTCACGATCGGGATTCGCTTGTTGACCGCCCGTTCGACCTCGCGCATCACGTGGGGCGAGACATTCGATCGGGAGGAGAACACCAACACGAGGATTCGACTCGCGTTGATGGCTCCGATGATTGCCTCGGAGTAGACGACGCCCGGCAGGACGTCGCGGGGGGCGACCCAGCAGCGAATACCCCGCGCCTCGAGCCCGGATGCAACGGCGTCGGCCGTGGATCCATCCTCGGCCGAGTAGCTGATGAAGACGTCGTGTGCCATCGGGTCTATACGTGCAGCTCGAGTCCTCGACTTCCGCCGCGACGATCCGGATGGTCTCAAGATCGGGGGCCGCACGCATCCGATCCGCAGCCGCCTCGAGGTGGCGCGCCATCATGCCGAAGCGCTCGGCCTGGCGAACGAACTCCTGCTGAGCCCGGATCCCGCCCAGGGCCCCGCCGAGCGCGGGAAGCGCGATCGCGAGGAACGTGAGCACTTTCGCGGTCGGGAAGACGGCGAGCGTCTCCGCTCCGCCCGGTGCCCCATGGCCGCCGACACCCACGCTGTGCAGGAGGGCCGCGACCAGGGTGAGCCCGAAGAGACCAGCAATTGCGGTGGTGATCGATCGATGGCGCTGGTCGTTGCGCAGGCTCGCTTGCCGGTGATAGTCGGCCTGATCGTCGATCCACGCCTCGGCGAGAAACCGACGGAGGCCGTCGACATCCGTTTCGGCCAGCTCGACTCGAGGCCGCTGGCTCCAGACCTCGGCGAATGCCCGGCGCAGCCAATCTTCGGGCTCGTGACCGAGGTGGATCCGGGCGGGCCCGCCTTCACGGCGCTCGCCGAGGCCCGTGACGGCGAGGAAGAACGCCGACCTGAACCGTTCGGCGAGGAAACGGTAGGAGATCCAGTGATCGTGCAGCCGCCAGCGACGTCCGATCCAGACGACAGCAAGCAGGCCGAGCATGAGGGCGACCTCGATCCACACGAGCTGGGGCGCTTCCGGCGCGAACAGCATCTGGGCGGCCACGGCGGCGACCGCTCCGGCAGCCATGAGGAACAGCCCCATGCCGAGGGCCTGGTACCTACGCTGGTGTCGCTCTGCGAGGAGGTCCGCCCGGACGTAGAAGGGCCACAGCCAGTCGGACAGTGCCGCGATGGGCAACGCTGATCCGTCCACGCGGGCGACGGCGTCAAGGCGTTTCTGGGCTTGCCGACGAACCTCCCGTTCGAACCGCGCCATAGGGATCGAACTGCGATCGAAGCGGTCGATCTCGCGCCGGGACCGGCCGCCGATCCCGGCGTCAGCCTCCACGACGACCTTGCTGCCCTGCCGTGGATCGATCCACACGAGGGGCATCGCGCGCTCGCGCGCATATGCGACGACCTCGGCAGTTCCGCCCTGACCCCGCGAGGCATCCCCATCCCAGATGGCGATCAGGGCGTCCGAGCGATCCACGATGTATCGGCCAACTTGCGCATAGGCTTCCTGACGACTGCCGAGATCGGGCAGCTCAGTGACTTCACGCGCCCGCGCCAACAGCTCCGCGAACTCCCGCCTCGAGGTATCCGACTCGAAGTCGCGAACGTAGTCCTCCCGGGGCAGTGGTAACGGCGCTTCGAGGTCCCCGCCGATGGTTCCGAGGATCACGCGGGCGACGAGCCGATCGGCTCCTTCGGCCAGCGCCGAGACAGCCGTGAAGGCGACCGCCGTGAGCGATGATGTCGGAGCCAGCTGCCGGATCCGGCCGAGGGCCTCGGTGACAAGCGCCTCGAGGCGAGCATCATCCTGGGCATCTCGATGGCCGGCGACTCCAATCCGGAGGCGGAACGGGATCCGGCCGTCGCGCTCCTCGCCGTGTCGATCGCTCATCATGGCTCGGGATCCTCGCGCTGCCGCCGCGCTGCGAGGCGCATGTGGTGACGCTGAGGGTACGCCCGGGAGTCTAGGCCAGGCTCCGGGCCCCGACCAGACGCGACGGCACTCGTCAAGCTCGCGTCCTTCGACGGGGCAGACGTGGGGCCGGGAGCCGAAGCGGGCCGGGGCGCCGCACGCCCCGGCCCGCTTTCCGCCTGCCGCTCGGTAGAACCGTGGTCAGGCCTGAGTGGCGACCGGCGCGCGCTCTCCGATGAACTGGCGGGCCTTCGCGGGATTGTCCGTGGCGAAGGCAACGCTGACGTTGCCGCCGTCCATCCCGGTCGGCAGGGCCGCCTCGATGTTCACGCCGGCATCAGCGAGCCGCCGCGTGGTCAGCGCGAGCGATCCCGGCTGGTGTGCCAAGCTGGCGACCACGAGTTCGACCTCGCGCGCCTTCCAGCCTGCCCCTGACAGGACGCTCCGCGTGCCTGCCTCGTCGTTGGTCAGCAGGACCACCGTCCCGGAGCCGCCGCAGGTGGCCCCGGTGAAGCCGAGGATGTTGATGCCCTTCTCGGCGATCGCCTCGGTGACCTTTGCGAGCTCGCCGGGCTGGTTCTTGAGCTCTACGATGAACGCGTTCACGGCACGGCTCCTCCCGTGGCTCGACCCGGGGCGGCGGGCGCGTACCCGCCGGGGCAGGCCGCTGGACCGTTGATTCTAGTCCTGCCCGCAAGGCAGTCCGAAGTCGCACCCTGGGATGGAGGTGTGGTCGGGGCGAGAGGATTTGAACCTCCGACCTCATCGTCCCGAACGATGCGCGCTACCAAGCTGCGCCACGCCCCGACCGAGGGTGCCCGTATGACAGGGCCCGCGGATGATAGCACCGGGTTCGGGAACGGCCCCACAGCCGTGACGGACACCGGGCCAGAACAGCGGGCTGCAGTGCCGAGGCCACTGAGCCCGGAATCGGCGACGCGGGCCCGGGACGGGGCCCGCGTCAAGGGTGACCGGCGACGAGCGGCCCGGGCGCGGCCGCGATCGCTGGTTAGAACTGGTCCAGGTAGCGATCGACCTCCCAGTCGGAGACCTGCGTCCGGTACTCGTCCCACTCGGACCGCTTCGCTGCGACGAAGTGGCTGTAGACGTGGTCGCCGAGCGCCTCCCGGACGATCTCGTCCTTCTCGAGCTCGTCGAGCGCCTCGCCCAGTGTGCCGGGCAGTTCCTTGATCGACTTGGACGCGATCGCTGCGGCGTCCATCTCGAACAGCGACTCCTCGACCGGTGCCGCGAGGGTCATGCCCTTCTCGACGCCGTCCAGGCCGGCCGCGATCATCACGGCAAAGGCGAGGTAGGTGTTGGATGATGGGTCGGGGCAGCGGACCTCGGCCCGCGTCCCCTCGATGGACTTGCCGGGCGAGATCTTGGGGACGCGGATCAGCGCGCTGCGGTTGGTCCGGCCCCACGTGATGTAGGTCGGCGCCTCGTAGCCGGGCACGAGCCGCTTGTACGAGTTGACCAGCGGGGCGAGGACCGCGCTCATGCCGCGGGCATGGGCGAGGATGCCGGCCATGTACGACTTCGCGAGTTCGGACAGGCCGTACGGCGCGTCCGGATCCGCGAACGAGTTCCGGGCATCGGCGATGGAGTACAGGCTCTGGTGGGTGTGCATCCCCGAGCCGTTGATCCCGTGGATCGGCTTGGGCATGAACGTCGCGTACAGGCCGTGCTGCTGGGCGATCGCCTTGAGGGTGAACTTGAAGGTGATCGCGTTGTCTGCGGTCTGGAGAGCGTCGGCGTACTCGAAGTCGATCTCGTGCTGGCCGGCGGCTACCTCGTGGTGGGCTGCCTCCACCCGGATCCCGAACGCCTCGAGGGCGTCCACCATGTCCTGGCGGACTTCCTGGGCCAGGTCCGTCGAGAAGTCGAAATAGCCGGCCTGATCGTGCGGGAGCGGCTCGATGCTGCCGTCCTCGCCGCGGCGGAACAGGAAGAACTCGAGCTCCGGACCCATGTTCACGAGGTAGCCGAGCTTCTTCGCGCGCTCCACCTGCCGGCGCAGGACGTGGCGCGGATCTCCGACGAACGGTTCCCCGCTCGGCGTGAAGACGTCGCAGATCACGCGGGCCGTCCCGCGCGGCCCGGTCCCGGGCTGCCACGGAATCTCGGAGAAGGTCCGCATATCCGGCATGAGGTACTGGTCGCTCTCGGCGATCCGGGTGAACCCCTCCACGGACGATCCGTCGAACCAGGTCCCGTGCTTGACCGACCCCTCCAGCTGGTGGATCGGGATCGTGACGGCCTTGACCGCACCGATGATGTCGGTGAACTGGAGCTGGATGAACCGGATGCCCTGGGCCTTCGCGCCCTGGATGCGCTCGATACCGTCAACGGCTTCGTACGGTGCGACCACCGATCATGCCTCCCCTGCGGCCAGTCCTGGCCTGCTTCCGACCGGCCGCTTGTGCGTAGCGCACGAGACTTGAGCCCGGTCTGCCAATGACCACGATGCTAACAGGGAAGTCCCCGGGAGACCACGTGGCGCGGCTCATGTTGGACACTTGTACTCAGTCGTTTTGCACAAATCTGAGGGCGATCGCAAGGGGAAGGCGAATCTCCGGATCCGAGAGGTGCCAGCCGGTCCGCTCCTCGATTCGCCGCAGACGGTAGGCCACTGTGTTGCGGTGAACCCTGAGCGCCGCCGCGGCCTCGTTCACGCCGCCATGGTCGAGCAGCGCTCGGAGCGTGGCGAGGTGCTCCCGACGCACGTCCGGCCGACCGGCAAGGACCGGCTCGAGCAGGGCCCGGGCCAGGCGCTCGCCCTCCGGCAGGTTGTGCAGGGCGCCCAGCATGCGGTAGATCGGGAGGCGCGCTGCCCGGGCGACCGCCGGCGGCTCGGCCAGGGCCTCGGCGCTCTCGAGGGTCGCGCGGGCCTCGGCCTCCGCGGTGGGCCGATCGGCCGTGGACGTGAACGGCAGCGAGATGGCGACCGTGCGTCCGAGGAAGCTCGCCATGCGTGCGGCGATTCCGAGCCCCTCCGGATCCGAACCGACGCTGGAACTGCGCGCCACGACGCCGGGGTCGCCGTAAGCCGCGTCGGCCGGCCCCGGCGCGTCCACGGCCAGGACTGCCCGGATCTCGAGCGAGTCCGCGTCGCCCCGGAGGGCGAGCCGTCGGGCCGGGGCAAGCAGTCGAAGTTCGCGTCGAACGGCGTCTCGTTGGTCGCGCGCCTCGGCGGCATCGCCGTCCGTGCCGGGCACTCGCTGACGCACCAGGAGGACCACCCACGGCGGCCCGGCAGGAGGCAGCACCTCGGCGCGTCGCGCCTGGTCGCGGGCGCGGCGGATGGCCTCGTCCCTCGCCAGCTCAAGGGCCAGGAGCGCCCCGATCCGGGCCGCCACCACCCGTTCCAGTTCCCCGGCCGGGCGCTCCCCGAGCAGGGCGAGGCTGCCGGCGGATCCCCTGCTCGCGGATCCGCTGCCGGCAACGACGGCAGAGCCGGCTGCGGCCGGGAGCGCAACCCGGAGGGCCACGGCCTCCCGGGGCCGGGCGTGATAGGCACGGACCGCCGCGACGGCGTCGGGGACGTCCATCGGCGCGTGCACCGCCAGCCCGTCGCCGCGCCGACCCTCGAGCGCCACGGCACGGCCGAGGAACGCCCCGATCGCCGCAACGAGCGCTGCGGGACCACCGCCCTCGAGGGCCAGCCGTTCCAGCCGCGATTCCAGCAGGGCCGCCTGTCGATCCAGCTCCGCTCCCCGCGCCACGAGGAACCCGATGACGCTCCGCTCCAGGGCGATCGGGTCGGCGCGGGGCATCCGAAGGGCCGGCATGCCCACCCGATCGAGCGCCGCGACGAGGTCGTCGAGGAGGCTTGTGGCACTCGCTCTGCCGGTCTCTTCGCCTGCGGCCTGCGCGACATCGCCATCGATCAGGAGCAGACCGGCGAGCCGGGCCGCGACGCAGGCGTCCACGAGCGCCGTCAGCTCGCCGTGCGTCGGCGCCACGACCGCGAGCGCCGAAGCGGGCACGATCGCGAGGTCGCCGGGCTCGAGGGCATCGAAAGCAGGCACGCGTGCTTTCATTACCCGGACCCACGAGATCGGGCTTGCGGCCCCCGTGCCACCCACCCGACGGGCGCCGGGCAGGAGGGCCGACCCGAGGTCGTCGAGGTCAGGCACCGGGGCTCGAGGGGCCGGGTTCGCCGGCGCCGGGCGGCCCCGCCGCGGTCCGGGCAACGACGAGGTCGTCGACGAGCCGGCCGAACTCGCGGTCGAAGTCGACGTAGCGATCTGAGCGGCCGACGAGCGCCAGCTCGCCGGACCCGTCGAGCCGTGCCCAGACCCGCCGGCGCGGCAGGTAGAAGGTGATCGCCAGGCCCGTGATCAGGCTGCCGAACGCGAACCAGACAATCCCCTGGCCCGGATCCTTCTTGGCGATGAGCAGCGTGTACTCGCTGAAACCCTCGAGCGTGACGTCGAAGTCGAGCGCCTCAAAGGTGGCCGTGGCGCCGTTCGTGACGGTCAGCGGAAAGCCCGTTTCGATCTTCTTCGAGCCGTCCGGGTTGAGCCCGGTCACGACATACGGCAGCAGGAGGACCGTCCCGATCCCCTGCGAGGTTCGGTCGAGGAGGAGTTGGAGGCCGATCTCCCGGCCGGGCACGACGAGCGTCCCGAACGGCAGGCCACCGGCGCTGTCGGTCAGCGGCACCGGGCCGGACCACAGGACGTTGCCGCCCAGATCCCGGATTCGGAGGACCGGCGCCGGTCCGAAGCCGTTCTGGTGGAACGAGTAGTCGGCAACTCGCAGGGGATCGTTGACCCGGATCGACTTGCGGGCGAGCAGGACCCCGTCCTGGTAGACAGACAGGTCCGTGACGAAGTCCGACGGGACGCCGTTCTCGAACAGGCCGGGGGCCTCGAACCCGTTGTTCCGGACCAGGAGGAGGCCGGGCGTCCCGATCGGCTGGACGGTGAGGGTGTCACCCTCGCCGACGATCAGGCCAACCTCGTCACCGAGTCGAGCGGTTACGGCCGCCGCGACGAGGAACAGGATCAGGCCGAGATGGGTCAGGAGCGTCGCCATCTTCGTCCAGCGATGGCGATCCCCGTACACGTACTGCACGTCGCCGACCGTCTCCGCGCGGACGGCCAAGCGGTGCCGCTTGAAGAGCGACCGGACCCGGTCCGTATCCAGCGCGCCGGCCCCGCCCGCGATTCGGACCCGATCCGGCAAATTCGGATCGAAGTACGCGTCCGGCTGGACGACCCGGATCTCCGCCGAATGCCGCCACAGGCGAGGCGTCCGATCGATCGTGCACATGATGATCGAGACGACCAGGACGATGAGCCCGATCGTGAACCACGTGGAACTGAAGACCTGGAAGAGCTGGAGACGCTCCATGAGGTTGACGACCCCGACGCCGAGGACCGGGTCGTAGCGGGCGTGCTGGGCACCCATCGCGGCCGCATAGTCCCCGACCGACCGGAAGGCAAATCCGGGCAGCTGGCGGATCACCATGCCGACGACCGACAGGACCAGCAGGACCATGATCTGGAGCACGGCGAAGTTCACCGACGTGAACAGCCGCCAGACGACCAGCCAGGCCGCATCCAGGCGGGCCGTGATGCCGGTCCCCGGTCGATCCGCCGACCGGCCCGCGGTCAGCGTGGACATCGTCCGCTCGCGCTCAGGCGTCGACGGACGTTGGCGTCCCGACCGCGACCGACGCGGGCGTCCCGGCCGCGATCCGCCGCGCGACGGCCAGCGCGTGGTCGAAGTCCACCTTGAGGTCGTCGACATCCTCAAGGCCAACGCTCACCCGCAGGAGGCCTGGTCGGATGCCGCTGGCGAGCAATTCCTCGTCGTTCAGCTGGCGCTGCGAGGTTGACGGCGGGTGGACCACCATCGTGTGGACCCCGCCGAGTGACGCCGTCCGCTCGGTGAGGGTGAGGGCGTCGATGACCGCCTCGCCACCGGCGCGGCCCCCCACGACCTCGAAGGCGAGCATGCCGCCGGCGTTGCCGGGTCGCCACTGCCGCTCGACCACGGCATGCTGGGGATGCGACGGCAGGCCCGGGTAGAGAACGCGTTCCACGGCCGCATGACGCTCCAGCCACGCCGCGAGTGCCTTAGCGTTCTCACCGTGCCGGTCCATCCGGACCGGGAACGTGAGGATGCCGCGGATGGCAAGGAACGCGTCGAACGGGCCGAGGGTGGCCCCCGTGTCGGTGGCGACGCGACCGACGGTGTTGACGCCACGACCCCGGCCGTCAGGTCGTTGTGGCCGCCGATGTACTTGGTGGCCGACTCGATCACGAGGTCTGCCCCGAACTCGAGCGGCCGGCACAGGTACGACGAGGCAAAGGTGTTGTCGGCGAAGTAGTACGCCCCGTGGCGGTGGGCGAGTTCCGCCAGCGCGGCGTGGTCGGCCACGAAGGTGGTCGGGTTGGCCGACGACTCCGCCCAGAGGAGCCGCGTCGGTGCGGCCGCCAGGGCTGTCGCGACCGCGTCGAGGTCCGTGATGTCCACAAGCTGGATTCCCACGCCGAAACGGCCGAAGTAGTTGATCAGCTGGGAACGCGTCGAGCCGTACGCGGCAAGGGGCGCCACGACCCGGTCGCCCGCCCGCAGGACGGCCGCGCAGGCCGCGTGGACGGCCGCCATGCCCGACGCCAGGGCGATCCCCGCCTCCGCCCCGGCCAGCTCCGCATAGGCCGCGCCGAGGGCCGTCGTGGTGGGGTTCGAGAGCCGGCTGTACGAGTAGCCGGCGCGGGCGTCGGCGGAGACGAACCCGAGTGACTCGGCGTCGGGCGAGGTGAAGGTGGCCGTCTGGTAGATCGGCACCGCGGTCGGCCGCTGGAGGACGGTCGGGCTCTTCGATGCGGCGCGGATGGCGCGGGTGGCGTCGCCGAGCGCGGGGCGCGGCGGAGCGCCGTTGGAGTCCCCGGGGGTTGTCATGGCGGCGATCCTACACCGGCGGGTCGACCCGCTCCCGCTACCGGGCGACGGCGCGCGCGCGCCGAGGTGCGGCGTCGTCTTCGTCCACCACTCCGGTCTCCGGGCCGGCGACCCGGTTGCGGCCGGCCCGCTTGCTCGCGTACATCGCCCGATCCGCGCTGATCATGAGGTCGTCCGCCGTGGCGCCGTCGCGCGGGTACGAGATGACCCCGATGGAGACGGTGGAATGCCCCAAGCCTTCCATCTCGCTTGCCTCAACGCCGAGCCGCATCTTCTCGGCGACAACCCAGCCGCCGGTCGGGTCCGTCTCGGGCAGGACCGCCACGAACTCGTCGCCGCCATAGCGGGCCGCTACGTCGATCTTCCGGATTCCGCTCCGGATCGTGTCCGCGACTGCCCGGAGCGCCGCGTCACCTGCATGGTGCCCCGCCCGATCGTTGATGGTCTTGAGTTCGTCGAGGTCGAGCATCAGGAGGCAGAATCCGCGCCCGGACCGAGCGCTCCGGGCCATCTCCCGCTCGAGCGCGGCGAAGAAGAAGGCCCGATTGAAGAGGCCGGTCAAGGGATCGACGGCCGACAGGCGGATGGCGGCGTCCCGCGCCCGCCGCTGCTCCCGTCCGATCACGGATCCGACATACGCCAGCAGCAGCATCGCCGTGATGTTGATGGCCACGGTGACAACCTCTGTCGGGGTGGCCGGCACGCTGCCGAGCGCCGAGGCCACGACGTAGCCCACCACTGCCGAGGCGGCAAGGACGAAGGTGGCCCTGGCCCGCACGACGAGCGCCGCGGCACCCACGATGAGCGGGAAGGTGAAGAAGAAGGGGCTGGCGTGACCGCCGGTCAGCAGGACCAGGAGCGTCGCGAAGGTCAGCGCGACCGTCCCCTCGAGGAGGTATTTCGCGGCCCCGAGCGCGCCGGCTGGCACGAGATCGTGGACCACGAGGACGAAGGCTGCCGCCAGTCCGAGAAGAATGTAGATGGCGGGTGCCGTCTGCGGCCACAGGCCGCTCGCGCCAACGATCACGGCGGTCACTACCAGGAATGCCCAGCTCACGATCCGGACGATTCGATCGTACGCCGCTCGATCCTCCGCCGGTCGCCCCACGAGTCCGCCGACGAGCGCTGCGCGGTCGAGGCCCTCCAGGTCGCCCAGATCCGACTCGGGTTCGCCGATGGAGGCAAGGGGACTGCGCCGGCCGAGCAGCGGCGGCACGACCAGCCCGAACTGGTAGGTCTGCTTCACCAGGCGGAGGTAGGTGAACGATTCCGTGTCGCGGAGGCCGTCAATGGCCGGGAGCCGGTCCGTGAGGAAGCGGAGCAACCCGTCGCCGTCCTCGGACACGATCTCGACGAGGATGTCGTACCGGCCGGTGGTCACCACGACGTAGTCCACCTCTGGCAGCGCCGCGAGGGCGTCGGCCACGCTCACGAGCCGGCCCGGTTCGCAGCGGATTCCGATGAGCGCCTGCTGGAAGCCCATCTTGCCCGGATCCACCACGCCGACGATCTGGAGGATCCCCCGCTCGACGAGGCGGTTCGTCCGGGCTCGGACGGCGGCCTCGGAGACCCCGAGCTCGGCGGCGATCTGGGTGAACGGGCGGCGGCCGTCCGCCTGGAGGTGCTCGATGATCCGCCTGTCGAGCGCCGACAGCTCGTCCTGGCGTCGCGATCCGTTTCGAACGGCGGTCATCGTCATCCTTCCTGGGCGACCCGAGACAAAGCGTATTGCACCACGCCGGACCGCTTGCCGCTGCTCAGCTGCGGTCGAGGAGCTCAAGGACGGCAGCGAATTCCTCGATTGAGTCGAGGGTGATCGGGTCGAGGACGACCTGGACCTCGCCGATCCCCTCGCGAGCATAGGCCCGCAGCGCCTCGGCCATCACGTCCGGGGTCCCCGTGAGCGGCGCGAACCGCTCCTGCGCATAGTCCCCCTGCGCCCGGCCGGTCCCGCCCGTCAGCCGGACCTGGACCGCCACGGAGCGCTCGACGGCGACCGGATCGCGTCCCGCCTCGCGGCAGATGCCGTCCACGAGGTCCCGCAGGGCCGGCACCCCGGCCGGCGAGTTCGCGGTGTCGTTGAACCAGACGTTCCAGCCGTCGACGTACGGCAGGGTGATCCGGAGCATCCGCTCCCCCCTGCTGCCGATCAGCAGCGGCGGCCCGCCTGGCCGTGCCGGCCGCGGGCGTAGCTCGCAATCGCGGGCCTGGTAATAGCGCCCGTCGAAGTCGACTTCGCCGTCCCGCAACAGGGTCCGGATGATCGTGAATGCCTCCTCGAACCGGTCAACCCGGTGGTCGAACGGGAAACCGAATGCCCGGAACTCGGTTTCGTTCCAGCCGGCCCCGAGCCCCAGGATCAGGCGGCCGTTGCTCACCTCGTCCACGGTCGCCGCCATCTTCGCCAGCATCGCCGGAGCGTGGAAGGCGGTGGCCGCCACGAGCGGGCCGAGCCTGATCCGGGTCGTCGACGCGGCGATCGCGGAGAGCAGGGTCCAGACCTCCCACGGGCCGCGAGTGGATCCGTCGGCGAACCGGTACAGGAGGTGGTCGCCGATCCACAGGG
>JACVXW010000042.1 GCA_015661135.1 Chloroflexota bacterium | reverse complement strand
CTCGCTGCGGCTGCGCGTGCCAGCGGCCTGCCGGTGGTCCGTCCCGCGTGAACGCCCCGCCTGAGCGAGATGTCAGGCCGGGACCGGCGCCTCGAGCTTCTCGATCCGGATGGCGGTGGCCTTGAACTCGGCCGTGCCGGATTTCGGGTCCGTGGCATCGATCGTCAGGAGATTCGTCGCAACCTCGTCCTGGAAGTGGAGGGTCATGAACGTCAGGCCGGGCCGGAGCGAAGGGTCCGTCCGGACGGGCGCCTCTACCTGGCCGCGCCGCGAGACCACCCGCACCCGCTCGCCCTCGGCAAGCCCGAGGCGCGAGACGTCCTCGGGTGACATGTCCAGCGACTCGCCGCGCCGCAGGGGCGACCGGTATGACCCGGTCTGGACGCCGGTGTTGTAGGAGTCGAGGCGGCGCCCCGTCGTAAGGCGGATCGGGAAGTCGTCGGACAGCCGATCCACTGGCGGGTCGTGGTCCACGGGCACGAACGGGATGCGCGACCCCGGGACCGGGTCCTCCCACAGGCGCGAGTGAAGGAACAGCTCGCCGGGGTGCTCGTCGTCCCAGCACGGCCACTGGATCCCGCCCAGGGCCTCCAGGCGCGCATAGCTCATCCCCTTGTGCACGGGCGAGAGCGTCCGAAGCTCGTTCCAGGTCCGCTCCGCTGAAGCCTCGCCCCAGTCGTGACCCATCCGCCGCGCGAGCTCGTAGATGATCCAGAGGTCGTCACGCGCCTCGCCCGGCGGCTCCATCGCCTTGCGGACCCGCTGAACGCGCCGCTCGGAGTTGGTAACGGTGCCCTCGGATTCGGCCCACGCGGCGGCCGCGGGCAGAACCACGTCGGCGAGTTCAGCGGTCGCCGTCAGGAAGAGGTCCTGGACGACCATGAAGCCCATGCTGCCGAGCAGGTGCTTCGCCCGCTTCTGATCCGCCTCGGACTGGACGGGGTTCTCGCCGATCACGTACGCCGTGGTGAGCTCGCCCCGCTCGATGGCGTCGAACATCTCGGACAGGTGCCAGCCTTTCCTGGGCGGCACCGGCACGCCCCAGGCGGCATCGAACTTCGCCCGGAGGGCGTCCTTCTCCACGTGCTGGAAGCCGGGCAGGCGGTCCGGCAGGGCGCCCATGTCCCCGCCGCCCTGGACGTTGTTCTGGCCGCGGAGCGGGTTGAGGCCACTGCCGTAGCGGCCGACATGCCCGGTGAGCGTCGCGAGGTTGATGAGGGCGAGGACGTTGTCCACCGCGTTGTGGTGCTCGGTGATGCCGAGGGTCCAGCAGATCATCGCCCGCGGCGCCCTGGCGTAGGCGTGCGCCAGCTCGCGGATCGCGTCGGCTGGGACGCCGGTCTCGCGCTCGGCGTACTCGAGGGTGTAGGCCTCCACCCCGGCCTTGTAGGCATCGAAGTCGAAGGTCGCCCGGCCGATGAACTCGGTGTTGGCCAGCCCGGCCGCGATGATCTCCCGCCCCACCGCGTTCGCGAGCGCGATGTCGCTGCCCACGTCAAGCCCCAGCCACGTGTCCGCCCACTCGGCCGAGCTCGTCCGGCGTGGGTCCACCGCGTAGAGGCGGGCCCCGTTCCGGACGCCGCGCAAGAGGTGATGGAAGAAGATCGGATGCGTCTCCCGGGCATTGCTGCCCCAGAGGACGATCAGGTCCGTCTCCTCGACCTCACGATATGAGCTGGTTCCACCACCAGCGCCAAAGACGGTCGCCAGACCGGCGACAGACGGGGCGTGTCAGGTGCGGTTGCAGCTGTCGATGTTGTTGCTGCCCAGGACCGTCCGCGAGAACTTCTGGGCCGCGAAGTTAACCTCGTTGGTCGCCTTGCTGCAGCTGAAGATCCCGAATGGCGCCGGTGCGGCGCGGCCCGCGGGGTCGCCCCACGGAGCCCCGGCCGCGCAGAACGCCGCGACGGTCCGATCGAGCGCCTCGTCCCAGGTCGCGGGACGGAGCTCGCCGCCCTTCGTCGCTCGGACGAGAGGCTGGGTCAGGCGAACATACGACTTCGGCAAGGTGATCCGTGCCTCCGTGCTCGTGGGCGCGCCGGGGACGGCGGGCCGGGTTGTCGCCGGCCACCGTGACCGGCGCCCCGAGTGTAGCGCCGCTCCGGAACGAAGGAGCCGCCCGGCGTTGCCGGGCGGCTCTGGTTTCGCGACAGGTCTGTTTGGATCAGCTGCCCGGTACGTACATCAGCAGCAGCTGGCCCTGCTCACGACGGGCGGTATGGATCACGCCATTCTGCGAACCCGGCCCCGCGTAGGTTCGTGTGACCTCGGAGCCAGCGATGGGGATGTGCGACTGAACGTCGAGCGCCCACCAGCCGTCACCGAACCAGTTGGAGACATCCACGATGCCGCTCGTCTCGGCGCCGGACTGCGTGGCGGTCGCCACGTGTGACCATGCCGGGATTGCGGCGTCGAGGCTGTAGCGCCAGATCTTGGCGTTGCTGACATCCTCCTGGACCATGAGGCTGTCGTGTCCAACCTCGATGTTGTCGGGGTTGCGCATCGCGATGGAGCTGGTATCCACGATCCGGAACGAGACCACCTTGGTCGGGTCGTCGGCGTCCAGCTCCATCCTGAAGATCCGCCCCAGCGTGGTGGTGCCACCACTGCCGGCGCGGTACAACCGCCCGGTTCCCGTGGGCGTGAGCCGGCTGGTCCCGGAGTCTGCGAAGTAGAGGACCCGCGGGTTGTCGGGGTCGTAGGCGATGTCCTCGACGCGGACGAACTGGAACACGTTCTTCTCGTTCGACCAGTCCTCGAGAGCGTCCTGCGGCAGGGCCACGGTCTCGCCGCGGGCCACGTCGCCCGGTACGGCGATGAACTCGCCCTTCCAGTCGTCGCTGCCGACCATGTCCAGGTAGTCATTCGCTCCCGTGTAGGTGAGCGGGTCCGCAATCGGGCCGGCCTGTGTCGCCGTCACGCGGAAGGCCCAGAGCGAGCCCTCATCCTTCTGGAACGACTGCCAGTTCTTGCTGGCGAACATGTACAGCTGGCTCAGGTTCGGACGCGCGGGCGTTGACGGGCTGGCGAACGAGTCGTCGCCCGAGACGGAGTAGATCCCCTTCCAGCCGCCCGGGACGATGACCTGGTTCTCGTGGTTGTGGCGGCCGGCGTTGCTCAGGACACCGATCTTGCCATTCGCCGTGTCGAGGAACACGGAGTAGCCGGCCTGTCGCTGATTCAACGAGCCATAGGCCGGATCCGGCCCATAAACGGCGCCCGCCGGCACGACGAGCGGGTCGTTCGACTCCTCGTTCACGAGGAAGGTGTAGTGCGGGAACCCGTGCTCAGGACCGGCCATGAATGCCGAGCAGAACCGGATGAATCCCTCGTCTGGTGACAGGACAACTTCCATCGCAATGATCCGTTTGGTTTCCAGATCCACCCGGACGCGCGAGACAGAGGAGTCCTGGAGGTCAGCGGTGCCGAACGGTACCCGTGACTGCTCGTGGGCGACATACAGGTCCACATAGCCATGCGGGCCGGCGCCGGGGACCACACCGATCCCATCCGGGATACCTTCGAACACGGTCCCGAAGGCCGTCTCCCCCGAGTTGATCAGCGGCTGGAACGTCACGCCGGCGACTGCGCCGGGGCCGACGAACGATGCGCTCGTCGTCCGATAGGAGTCAGTCGATGGCTTGGCGCTGCCGCTCCCGGCGGCGCCGAGCGCCGGTCCCGGGACGACGATGGCGAGGATGGCGAGGGCCGCGACGAGGCGGCCTCGAGGCGTGATGCGACGCGATCTGTTCAACGATGACTCCTCCAGCTGTCGGGCACGGCCGCCGGTAGGCGGTCGACAGGTCCGCACATTCTGCCCCGCGCCGCGGCCACAAGGCTAGTGGAACCGCCACATCGAACCCGAACAGTGGTGCGTCTGTGCACCGGGTCGGGTTGACGACGGTGCGGTGGGGTCGCCTTACACAGCGCTGACCTTTCGCCTGCACGCGGAGGTGGCCCGCGCATCCAACGGACCGGCATTGTCCCGGCAGGGCGTCCGACCTGGGCGCCGCGTATCGGGGCCACAACCGCAATGTCGAGTCATCGAAGCCGTCGGACCCTCGCCGTCACCGGGGCGCTCGCTCTGCTGACGCTCGTGACCGCCGGGTGCGGTCGGCGGGATCTCGCGGCCGACGGACTCGTCGCATCAGCGCCGCCGGCCGGCGTGGTCGCGTCGGCGTCAACGACCGGCGTGTCGGACCCGGGCACGGGCCAGACCGTCCCGGCCTGGACCAGCGCTCCTGCACCCTCCGCCACGGCGGAGCAGACCGGAACGCCGGCATCGGCCGCCACCCAGGCGCCGGCCGCCACGCAGTCCGCGCCGCTCGCGACGCCGGACCTCACCGCAATCGAGCAATTGCTCGACGACCTCGACGCCGCTCTAGGCGCCGATGCCACCGCCGACACCGATGAAGGGAGTTCGAAGTGACAAGCACCATCGCCCGCATAGCCGGTCCGCTGACCGGTCTCGTCCTTGCCGCCGTGGTCGGGATCTCGCCCGCCCTCGCGGCCTCCGCGCCTGCGGCTATCACCCTCAGCGGCGCACATCCGGCAACCCAGGCCGAGGAGCTCACCGGTCGCGGCCGCTGCGCCGAGGCGTGCGCCGAGGCGTGGCTCGCGGCCCGCGAAACCCCGACCGTCGAGACCCTCAAGCGGGTGGGCCTGTGCGAGATCGACCGACGGCTCGCCACCATCGAGCGCCTCCGCAGTGCCGTCGACGACAGCCGGCCCCTGACGAATGCCCACGAGGCGGCCCTCGAGGCCATCCTCGACAGATCGGCCGCCGGACTTCGCGCCCTTCGTGCCGAGATCGAGGCGGACACGACCGTCGCCGAGCTCCGCGAGGACATCGCGAGCATTTTCGAGGACTTCCGGATCTACGCCCTCGTCACCCGCCAGGTCTGGCTCGTGATCGGCGCAGACGCAGTGGATGCAACGGCGGCGAAGCTCAGCACGGCCGCCGAGCGCCTGGCCGGGCTCATCGAGCAGGCCGCGGCGAGCGGCAAGGACGTCACCGAGGCGCAGGCCCACCTCGCCGCCATGGAAGCCGCGATCGACGAGGCCCTCGCTACCGTGGACGGCGTGGCCGCCGATGTCCTGCCGCTCACGCCGGCCGACTGGAACGCCGGCACTGCCGGTCCGATCCTGCGCGCCGCTCGCCAGGCGATCGCCGACGCCCGGGCCGACCTCCGGACGGCGATGTCCGAGGCACGCCAGGTCCTCGCGGCGCTCGCCTGACGAGGAGCGGAACCAGCCGCCGGGCCCAGCCTCGAACGGGGGGAGTTGGGCCCGGCGGCCTCCGCGCGCCGGGGTAGACTCGCGATCGATGGGGACGCACGACCGATGAAGACGATCCTCGTCGTGGACGACGCGCCGAACATCGTGGAGCTGCTGCGGCTCTATCTCGAGGGCGCCGGGTTCGCGACGATCGTCGCGACGGACGGTCCCTCGGCGGTGGACTTGCACCGCCGGCATCGGCCGGATCTCGTGGTCCTCGACCTGATGCTCCCCGGCATGGACGGCTTCGAGGTCTGCCGGGCGATCCGGCGCGAGGCGGACACACCGGTCCTCATGCTGACCGCCCGGACCGACGACATCGACGCCGTCGTGGGCCTGGAGCTGGGAGCCGACGACTACGTCACGAAGCCGTTCAACCCGCGCGCCCTCGTCGCGCGAGTGAAGGCGATCCTCCGCCGGACCGACGGGACGGTCCGCCTCGGCCGCCCGATCGAGGTCGGGTCTCTCCGGATCGATCCGCGCCGGCGCGATGTCTCCGTGGGCGAACGCATCGTGGAGGTGCGAGCCCGCGAGTTCGACCTCCTTGCGGCACTTGCCCGAGACCCCGGCGTCGTCCTCAGTCGCGAGGCCCTCCTCGAGGACGTCTGGGGCACCGATTTCCCCGGCGAGACCCGGACGGTTGACGTTCACGTCTCGGAACTGCGCAAGAAGCTGGGGCCGGACGGGCCTACGATCGAATCCGTGCGCGGGATCGGCTACCGGCTGATCGCCAATGCCTGACCGCGTCTCGTCCCGGATCGCGGTCGCGTTCGCGGTCGTCGGGCTGGTCGCGGCGCTGGCCGTGGGGGCAGGGCTCTTCGTGAGCCTGCGCACGCTCCACCAGGAGGCCACGATCAGCGCCCTTGGCGACGTGGCCCAGCCGGTGCTCGCGCGGGTCCGCGCGGTCACGGCCGTCACGGAGCTCCGGCCCGTCCTGACCGCCCTGCGATCCGATGTCCGCGCGGATCTCGGGATCTACGTCATCGTCGGGGAGCGCGTCATTACCGCCGAAAGCGGGGAGGCGGCGGTGGACGTCGGTTCGATTGCCCTCGGCAAGGACATGAAGGCCGGGGAGAGCATTGGCGGTGACCTGACCGCGCGGGACGGGTCACGCGTGCTGTACTCGGCCACGGTCGTGCGTCGGGACGGTGCCGTGATCGGGCCGATCGCCATCGTCCTCACGACCCCCGATCGATCGGGTGCCCTGGCCCTCCGCGACCTGCTCCGGGTCCTCCCGGCCGTGGCGCTCGTCACGGCGTTGATCGCGATCCCGATCGCCTGGCTCCTCTCGCGCTCGATCACGCGGCCACTGCGGCGACTGGCGGACGCGACGGTGGTCGTTCCGGCGCCGGGGACTGTGTCCGAGCCCGTGACGCCAGAGGGACCGCGGGAGGTGCGCGACCTGACCGATCGCTTCAATGCGATGACCGGCGAGCTGGACCGCGTGCGCACCGAGGAACGCGAGCTGCTGGCAAACATTCGGCACGACCTCCGGACGCCGCTGACCGTCGTGACCGGGTTCGCGGAGGCGCTTCGCGACGGGACGGCGACGGGGGATGGCGTGGCGCGCGCCGCGGATGCGATCGCGCTCGAGGCGGCGCGCATGGGCGGGCTCGTGGACGACCTGCGCTCGATCGATGAGGTGGGCACGGCCGGGGTCTCGCTCCGACCGGAAGCCCTGGATCCGGCGGCCCTGGTCCGGGAGGCGGTGGCACGGTTCGGTCCGCAGGCGAGTGGCGCGGCACTGGAACTCCGCGCGGAGGCGGAGGAGGGGCTCACGCTCGTCGCCGATCGCGCGGCCCTGGAGCGGATCCTCGTCAACCTCATCGACAACGCGCTCGTGGTCGTTGGCACCGGTGGTCACGTCCTGGTGGAGGCTCGAGTCGCGGCCGGCGGCGCGTCGATTGCCTTCCGGGTCAGCGACGACGGCCCGGGATTCCCGCCCGGTTCACTGGATCGGGCGTTCGACCGCTTCTATCGGGCCGATCCCGCGCGGACCGGTCCGGGCACCGGACTGGGGCTGTCCATCGTCCGGGCGCTCGCCCGCGCCCACGGTGGCGACGCTGTCGCCGAGAACCTGGCGCCCTCCGGCGCCCGCGTCACCGTCACCCTGCCTGGAGTGCCGCGCGCCGGTTGACGCGGACCGGCTGGGCCGGCTGCGGCGGCGTTGCCCGGGCCTTCGCGTCCAGGCGCCGACCGTCGATCCCGATTGGACTGGCCAGTCCAGATCGCGCCATCCCGTGCCCACTCTCTGGACTGCTGGTCCAATTGGCAGCCGCGCCGGCTCGCCCCCCCGCGGCCGCACGAGCCTGCTCGCGGCCTTGCCCGTGACCGGCGGTCAGACCAGCGACACCCCGGGCTCGAGGCCGTCGAGAGCGTGGACGGTGCCCACTCGCCAATGCGGGACGCCGCGGGCGTCCAGGTCCTCCTCCACGGACGTGATCGCGTCGGCCGCCACGGCCGCCAGGAGACCGCCCGAGGTCTGCGGGTCGTGGGCGAGGACCACGAGCTCCGGGGCCACGCCCAGGCCTCGCTCGAAGGCGAGCTGCACGAACCGCCGGTTGTGGGCCGCGCCGCCGGTTTCCACACCGGCCCGGGCGAGATCGAGCGCGCCGTCGAGGGCCGGCAGCGCCGAGGCCTCGAAGAGGAAGCGCGTCCCGGAGGCGCGGGCCATCTCGAGCCCGTGACCGAGCAGCCCGAAGCCGGTGACATCGGTGGCACCGCGTACGCCGTGGGCCGCGAACACCTCTGCCGCAGTGCGGTTGAGCGTCCGCATCTGGTCGATCGCCGCGTCAAGGTGCGCGTCCGTGGTCCGGCCCCCTCGGTGGCCCGAGACCAGCAGCCCGGCGCCCAGTCGCTTGGTCAAGACGAGGATGTCGCCCGGCCGGGCACCACCCTTGCGGAACAGCCGGTCCGGGTGGCCGGCGCCGATCACGGCGAGCCCGTACTTGGGCTCCGCATCGCGGATCGTGTGCCCGCCGGCGAGCGTGCCGCCGGCTTCGCGGACCTTGGCCGAGGCGCCCTCGAAGATCGCCGCCAGCGTGTCCCGTGGCAGGTCCTCCGGGAACGCCGCGATCGACAGTGCGAACAGCACCCGGCCGCCCATCGCGAAGACATCGGACAGCGCGTTGGCGGCCGCGATCTCGCCGTACAGGCGCGGGTCGTCCACGATCGGCGGGAAGAAGTCGAGCGTGCCGATAATCGCGAGATCTGGCGCAACGAGGTACGCGGCGGCATCGTCCGGCGGGTTGAGCCCCGCGATCAGCTCGGCCGGCACCGGCTCGGCGCCCAGCCCAGAGAGGGCATCCGCCAGCAAGTCCGCCCCGAGTTTCGCGGCGCAACCGCCGCAATCGGTGAGCTCGGTCAACCGGATCGGTGGCAGCGCGGTGCCGGTCGGCAGTCCAGAGTCCACGCACCGGATGATAGGGAGTCTGTCCGGACGGGCTAGCATCAGTGTGGGAGTGGGTCTGGGCCGGTGCCCGGTCCGGTCTTCAAAACCGGTGGCGCGGCGTTCGGCGTCGCGCGGTGGGTTCGACTCCCATGCGCTCCCGCCAGGTCCCAAGCGGTCCCGCCACCAAGCCGAGGTTTGCGCGAATGGCCGACGAGCTCCATCAGCCCGCCAACGTAGGCGGCCCGGACTGGGCCGCCTACTATCGACACACGCAGGGCCGGGAGCCACGTCCGCTCTTCTCCAAGGGCATGGCCGCGCTGGCGGCCGTAGGGGTCCAGCCGGGCCAGGCGGTCGAGATCGGTTTCGGCGATGGCACCGAGACGCGCTCCCTCCTCCATGAGGGCTGGCGCGTCGTCGCCGTCGATCCCACGCCCGACGCGGCTGCGGCCCTCCTGGCGAGCGTTCCGATTCCAGACGTCGGCCGCCTCGAAATCCTGACCTCGACCGCCGAGGAGGCCGCCCTGCCGCCGTTCGACCTGCTGTATGCCGGCTACGCCCTGTCGTTCATCCGGCCTGGCGCATTCCGCAGGTTCTGGCGTCGCCTTCGGGCGCAACTCCGGCCGGGTGGATTTATCGTGCTCAATATCTTCGGCGTGCGGGATTCATGGGCGGGAGATCCCGACATGACGTTCGTTGCCCGCGACGAGGTCTTCCGAATGGTCCAGGGGCTCGATGTCATCGCGATCGACGAGGAGGATCAGGACGGCGACTCCTTCTCGGGGCCCAAGCACTGGCACCTCTTCGACATCGTCGCCCGGCGCCCGATTGAGGACCCCGCATGACGCGACCGCCGAGCGTCGAGCGAGTGCTTGCCGCGGCCCGCCCTTTCGTGGCGGACCGCGACGCTGATGCCGTGCTCGCCGTCGCCCGCGAGGTCGTCGAGGTCGAACGGACTCGGCTCGGCGGCGGTCAGGAACCCCGGCGCGTCGCCACCCTCGGCGCCGATGTGGTGGCGCGGCTGGAGGCGTTCGATGGACCGGACTCGGCGACGAGTGGGACGGACACGGCAGGTCCGCCGTCCGTCATCAATGCCACCGGTGTGATCGTTCACACGAACCTTGGCCGGGCGGCCTGGCCACGCGCGGCCATCGAGTCCGCACGCCTGGCGGCGGAGGGCTCGATCCTCCTGGAGCTGGACCGCGCCACCGGCCGTCGCGGCGCCCGGTTCCGCGCCGCGGAGGAGCATCTCATCTCCCTGACGGGCGCTGAGGACGCCCTGGTCGTGACCAACAACGCCGCGGCGATTGCGCTCGCCGTCGGGCTGGCCGGGCGCGGGGGCGGTGTGGCCGTCTCTCGCGGGGAGCTGGTGGAGATCGGCGGCGGCGTCCGGATCCCGGAGATCCTCCGCCGGGCCGGCGTCCGGCTGGTCGAGGTCGGGACCACGAATCGAACTCGCGTCGCCGACTTCGAGGCCGCACTGGCCGACCCGAAGGCGAGGATCCGGGTCGTCCTCCGGGTGCATCCATCGAACTTCGTCCAGTCGGGGTTCGTCGAGACGCCGGATGCCGCGGCCGTTGCCGAGGCGGCGCATGGGCACGGGGCGATCGTGGTCGACGACCTCGGCAGCGGCGCGCTTCTGCCGACCGAGCGCGTTGGCCTAGGCCACGAACCGATGCCGCGGGAGCGCCTCGCGGCCGGCGCCGATCTCGTCACGTTCTCCGGCGACAAGCTCGTCGGCGGCCCCCAGGCAGGGCTGATCGTGGGGCGCGCCGACCTGATCGTGAAGCTGCGCCGCGACCCCTTGGCAAGGGCGATGCGCCCGGACAAGACAATCCTCGCGGCCGTCGCCGCGACGCTCGCGCTCTACCGGGCCGGCCGGGCGATGGCGGAGATCCCCGTCTGGCGGCTGCTCGCGACGCCGCTCGCCGACCTGCGCCGGCGCGCGGAGGCAATCGCGGCGGCACTCCCCGACGGGGCGGCACAGGTCGTCGAGCTGGAAGCCACCGTCGGCGGCGGCTCCGTGCCGGGTCAGACGCTGCCGTCGTTCGGCGTGGCGCTCGGCGCAGCGAATGGCCGAGCGGCCACAACCCTCCTCGCCGCCCTCCGAGCCGGCGAACCCTGCGTCATCGGGCGCATCGAACGGGATCACGTCGTCCTTGACCTTCGCACGGCCGCGCCCGCGGATGACGCCACGCTCGCCGGTGCCGCGACCCGCGCGCTCGCGCTCGTGATCGCGCCCTGAGTCGGGGATGACCGTCGTCGTCGGCACGGCCGGGCACATCGATCACGGCAAGACCACGCTCCTTCGCGCCCTCACCGGGATCGATGCCGACCGCCTGCCCGAAGAACAGCGACGGGGCATGACGATCGACGTCGGCTACGCGCATCTCGACCTCGAGGACGGGACCGCCATCGATTTCGTGGACGTGCCGGGCCATGACGCGCTGATCGGCAACATGCTGGTCGGGGCGGGCGAGATCGATGCCGTCATGCTCGTCGTGGCGGCGGACGATGGGCCGCGAGCGCAGACGCTCGAACACCTTGAACTGCTCGACGCGCTCGGGATCCGCGACGGCATCGCGGTCGTGACGAAGGCCGACGTCGCGGGCGAGCCACGTGCGGCCGAGGTCGCCGGGGCCGTGGCGGAGCTCCTGGCGCGGACCTCGCTCAGGGGGGCGGCCGTGCTCGTGGCATCCTCGACGACAGGGGAGGGGATCGAGCGGGTCCGCGACGCCCTTCTCGCACTGCGGGACCGGGTGCAGGCGCGCGCGGCCGGAGCGCCCGCGGGACCCCGGCGGCTGGCGATCGACCGCGCGTTCGCGGTTCGAGGACGGGGGGCCGTCGTGACGGGTTCGCTCCGCGGCGGGGAACTCCTGACCGGCGAGGCGCTCCGACTGGAACCCGGCGGCATCGAGGTCCGAGTCCGCGGCCTCCAGGTCCACCACGGGCCGGTCGATGGCGCGGCGGGCGGGCGGACGGCGGTCAACCTTGCCGGTGTAGATCTCGAGCGCCTCGTGCGCGGCGCGGTCGTGACGTCCGGGGCTGGACTCGAAGCCACGGATCGGCTCCTCGTGGCGCTCGCCCGGCCGACCGACCTGGGCGCGCCGGCCTCGCGCGGGAGTCGACCCGCGTGGCCTCCCGCGGGCGGCGCATCCGTCCGGCTCCACCTCGGGACGGCGCAGGTCGATGCGGGCGTCGGGCGCCGCGGTCGCGAGGGCGTGGAGTTCCCGGACGGCCGGGTCGGGGCGATCCTTCGGCTCGCCGAGCCGGTGGCGACGTTCAGCGGCGATCGGGGGGTCCTTCGGCGGCCCTCGCCCGGCGATGTCGTCGCGGGGTTCGTCATCCTGGATCCGGACCCGCCGCGGGGCATCGCCCGGCGACGCGTCACCCCGGAGCGGCTGGCCGTGCTGGCCGGGGCAGTCGGCGAGGGCGATACTGATGCCGCC
Source organism: Chloroflexota bacterium (assembly GCA_015661135.1). Lineage (GTDB taxonomy): Bacteria > Chloroflexota > Limnocylindria > Limnocylindrales > CSP1-4 > UBA5189. Next base: position 322 of record JACVXW010000042.1, on the reverse strand, counting down.
GCGGATGCGCTGGTCGGGCTCCACGGAGCAAAGCGAGTCGACGGCGGCCTGGTCCTGGCAGCCGACGTCGGCGAGGCGCTCGAGGCCGCCGCCCTGCGCGCCGTCGGCGAGTTCCACCGGGACCATCCGGTCGAATCCGGCCTGCCGGTCGGAGCGGTCCGCCAAGGGCTCCGATCCACCCTCCGGCGGATGGCCGCGATCAGGCGCGACGATGCCGGCGCGGCCGACGCGGCGATCGCCACCGTGATCGACGGTCTCGTCGCCCGGCACCGGCTCGCACGGGAGAACGACCTCCTCCGCGATCCATCCAGGCTCGCACCGA
>JACVXW010000210.1 GCA_015661135.1 Chloroflexota bacterium | reverse complement strand
GATTGCCGCTCGCGCTCCTCGTCATGTCGTTGGTCGCGGTCGCGTGCGGCAGCCCGACAATCGCCGATTCCCCCGCGCCCGCTGCCTCGATGATTGTCGCCCCAACCAGGAATCCAGTGTCCCTTTCGCCGTCGGCCGTCACGAAGATCGCCGTTGCGTACGACATCTCGGGGCGCGGCGACGGCGGCTTCAACGATCTTGCCTACAACGGGGCGCAGCAGGCCGCCGACGAGCTCGGCGCGGAGATCAAGGAAGTAACCGCCAAGCTCGACGACACCGACGACGACCGGGCCGAGCGCCTCCGGCTCCTCGCCGGGGCGGGCTACGAGGCGATCATCGCCGTGGGATTCACCTACGCCGGCCCGCTCCAGACCGTGGCCGCGGAGTTTCCGAGCGTCCACTTCGCGATCGTGGACGACGGAACCGTGACCGCGCCAAATGTCCAGGGCATCCTCTTTGCCGAGCACGAAGGTTCCTTCCTCGTCGGCGCGGCCGCCGGCCTCAAGACGAAGACCAACGGGGTGGGGTTCATCGGTGCCGTCCAGATCCCCCTGATCCAGAAGTTCCAGGCCGGCTACGCGGCGGGCGTCAAGTACGCCAACCCCGGCGCCATGGTCCAGGTCACCTACCTGAGCCAGCCGCCCGATTACTCGGGCTTCGGCGACCCGCCGCACGGCAGTGAGGCGGCGCTGGGGATGTACGACAACGGGGTCGACGTCATCTTTGCCGCGGCCGGCGGCTCCGGCGCCGGTGTTCACGAAGCCGCCGCCGAGTCCGGCCACTGGTCCATCGGCGTCGATGCCGATGAGTACCGGCTGGCACCCGAAACCATCCGCAATCACATCCTGACCTCGATGCTCAAGAACGCGAATGTCGGCACGTACGAGTTCGCGATCTCGGTGGCGTACGGCTCGTTCCAGGCTGGGAACCGGACGTTCGGGCTCGCGAACGATGGCGTCGGCTACGCGACATCTGGCGGGTTCGTGGACGACATCGCCCCGAAGCTTGACGCCTATGCCGCCGACATCGTGGCCGGCAGGATCGTCGTCCCCGAAACGCCCTGACGGGCTCGCGGGTGGCTCGACTTCGCAGCGCGGGCCTCCTCCTCGTGGCGCCGGCCGCGGCGCTCGCTCTCGCGGTTTTCGTCGCGGCCGTGACACTGGCGCTGGCCGGCGCCGACCCCGCCTCGACCCTCCGCGACGCCCTGGCATACGGGCTTCGCCCGACGACCCTCGTCGCGGTCGTCAACAAGGCGATCCCGTACTACCTCGCCGGGATCGCCGCAGCGGTCGGGTTTCATCTCCGGCTGTTCAACATCGGCATCGACGGGCAATACCGGCTGGCAGCCTTCGCGGCCGCCGTCATCGGCGCGTCCGTGGCGCTACCGGCGCCCCTCCATATCGCCCTGATCGTCGTCGTCGCGTTGCTCGTCGGCTGGGGCTGGGCTGCGATCGCCGGACTGCTTTACGTCCGGCGCGGGGTCAACGTCGTGATCTCCACGATCATGTTCAACGCCGTCGCCACGGGCCTGATCGCCTACCTGCTGGCGCCGGCGCGGTTCGGCCGCCTCGCGCCCGGCAGCAACAACGTGACCACGGCCACGATCCCTGCATCGGGCTGGATCCCGGGTATTCCGACCGCGGCCGGCGACCTCAACGGCCTGCTGGTCCTCGCGGTCGCGATCGGCGCCGGGTACTGGTTCGTCCTGACCCGGACGACGATCGGGTTCGAGGTCCGCGCGATGGGCCACTCCTGGCGCGCCGCGACCGTCGCCGGCATCCGCGGGCCGCGGCTCGCCCTCCTGACGATGGCCGCGTCCGGCGCGATCGCCGGCCTCGTCGGCCTGCCGCAGCTCCTCGGGGCCTCGCACCGGTTCGGACTGGACTTCCCGGCCGGCCTCGGGTTCACCGGGCTGGCGGTCGCGATTCTCGGGCGGAACCACCCGGTCGGCGTCGCGATCGGGGCGTTCCTCTGGGCCTTCCTCGAGCGCTCGGCGCAGGTCCTCGATCTCGCCGGGATCAGCAAGGAGGTCGTGACGATTCTCCAGGCGGTGATCGTTCTGTCGATCGTCGTGGCGTACGAGTTCGTGCGGCGCGTGCGGGCGCGGCAGGAGCGGACCCATGTCGCGGCGGCCGCCGCGGCGGTCGAAGGCGCGCCGGCATGACCTCGGCAGCGATGCGCGTGTACGCATCACGACCGGCGTGGCTTGCCGGCCCCGTCACGCGCATCGCGCTCGGCTTCGCCGTCGTGTCGCTGCTCAGCGGGGCATTCGATGCGCCCGACCTCTTCTCCCGCGGCGGCATCGCCGCGACGCTCCGGTTCTCGGCCCCGATCCTCCTGGCCGGCTTGGGTGCGTTGTGGGCCGAGCGGTCCGGCGTCATCAACATCGGCCTCGAGGGGATGATGATCGCCGGCACCTGGTTCGGGGCGTGGGCCGCCTGGCAGTGGGGGATCGGGGCGGGGCTCGTGTCCGGGATCGCGGCCGGCGCGGCGTTCGGGCTCGTCCACGCCCTGCTGTCGGTCACCTTCGGGGTGGACCAGGCGATCTCCGGGCTGTCGCTCAACCTCCTGGCGGCCGGCCTGACCCGATTCCTCTCGTCGATCGCCTTCGCCGGCGTCCCCGGGGCCTCGATCACGACCTCGCCGCCTGTGCCGGATTTCCCGACCGTCAGCCTGCCCGGGGTCGATGCGCTCCTCGCGCCGGCCGAACGGGCCGGTGTGCCGATCCTGAGCGATGCCGCCGCCGTCGTCCTCGGCCTCGTGACCGACGTCTCCGTCCTGACGCTCGCCGTCGTCGCGCTCGTGCCGATCACCTGGTGGGTGCTGTGGCGGACACGCCTTGGCGCCGTGGCGGTACCGGTTCCTCGCCCTCGGGGTATCGGGCGGACTCGCCGGCCTCGGCGGCGTGTATTTGGTGACCGTCGCATCGAGCCTCTACCGCGAGGGCCAGACCGCGGGGCGCGGCTTCATCGGCCTCGCGACCGTGATCTTCGGCAACTGGAACCCATGGTCGGTGACGCTGGGCTCGCTCGTCTTCGGCTTCACCGATGCGCTCCGGACGCGCCAGGAGGTCACGGTCGGCGTGCTCCTGGCCGGACTGGGATTGCTGTTCGCACTGATGGCAGTCCGACGGGGCCTAAGGCGTAACTGGCGGGGGGCGCTCCTGTTTGGAATCCCGGCCGTCCTGATGCTCGCCTGGTTCTGGCTCGTCCGCCTCGTCCCGTCCGAGTTCGTGAGCTTCGCGCCCCACCTGACAACGTTGCTGGTCCTGGCCTTCGCGCGGCAGCGCCTCCGACCCCCGGCAGCGCTAGGCCAACAGTACCGGGGTGCGGGTACGGGCTGAGGCCCCCGAAAGGCGGTGAAGGGCATGGCCTCCACGCCGCATCACAGCGAGAGCAAGTCCATAGACTGACAGCCTATAGGGAGGCGCGGGTAATGCCGATTCCTGGATATCAATTGCTGATGCTGCCCGTCCTCATGATCGCGTCGGATGGCGAGATTCACGCGGCCGATGAGGCTATCGAGGCACTCGCGTCTGAGTTCAAGGTCACGGCCGAGGAACGCAACGAACCTCTGCCAAGCGGGCGCGGCTTGCTCTTCTATAACCGTGTCCACTGGGCGCTCACGTATCTCCGCCAGGCGAGGCTCCTAGAGTCCGCTGGCAGGGCGAAATTCAAGATCACAGCCCGTGGGCAAGATGTCCTTCAATCGAAACCGTCCGTCCTCGACCGCAAGTTCCTGACGCAGTTCGCGGAATTCCGAGCGTTCATTGGGGGCGCGCACAAGGTAGGAGTGGTCGCTGGAATTGACGGAAGTCCTCCCGTGGAGTCGCACGATGCGCTGAGCCCAGAGGAACGGCTTGAAACCACGTATCGCGAACTCCGTCAAGAAGTCGAGGCGGAGTTGATCGACCGTCTCCGGACGGGCAGTCCGCTCTTTTTCGAGCGGGCCGTGCTGTCCGTTCTCCTGGGGATGGGCTACGGCGGCTCCCGGGTCGATGCAGCGCGACACCTCGGGAAGAGCGGCGATGAAGGCCTCGACGGGGTAATCAACGAAGACAAACTCGGTCTTGACAAGATCTACGTTCAAGCCAAGCGATACAAGG
>JACVXW010000041.1 GCA_015661135.1 Chloroflexota bacterium | reverse complement strand
ATCCGGATCGAGGTCGACGGCCGCGTGGTCGAAGGCTTCGAGGGCCAGACGATCCTCGAGGTCTGCCGCGACAACGGGATCGAGATCCCGACGCTGTGCTACGAGCCGAAGCTGCCCGGCTTCGGGGCGTGCCGCATGTGCGTGGTCGAAGTCGAGGGCGAGGAGCACCCGCCGATCTCGTGCTCGCGGGCATGCGAAGACGGCATGAAGGTCCAGACCCAGACCGAGGAGCTGCGCCGGCTGCGACGGACGAACCTCGAGCTGATCTTCAGCGACCACAACGCGTACTGCCTGCCGCCGTGCCAGAACAAATGCCCGAGCCACATCGACATCCCGGGCTTCCTGAAGCAGAACGCCGAGGGCAACTTCCGCGAGTCGACCCGGATCTTCAAGCGGACCATCCCGTTCCCCAGCGTCCTCGGGCGAGTGTGCCCGGCGCCGTGCGAGGACCACTGCCGGCGCGACGAGGTCGACGAGGCGATCGCGATCCGCGACGCGCATCGGTACGCCGGCGACATGGTCATCAAGTCGATGCTCGACGAGGACCTCGACCCGCCGATCCCGTTCGAGCAGCAGCCCGCGACCGGCCGGTCGAAGTCCTCGAGGCCGAGTACGAGAGCGTGACCCGCCTCGGCGGCAAGATGGTCTGCAACCAGGGCCTCGGGCGCGACTTCACGCTCGACGACCTGCAGTACCAGGGCTTCGACGCGGTCGTCATCGCCATCGGCTGCTACGAGACGAACACGCTCGGCATCCCCGGCGAGGACGCGCCCGAGGTGCTCGACGGCTTGGAGTACCTGCGAACGGCGACGCTCGGCCTGCCCTATCCGAACCACGCCGGCAAGCGCGTCGTGGTGATCGGCGGCGGGTTCACCTCCATGGACTGCTCGCGGACCTCGGTCCGCCAGGGCGCGAAGGACGTGACCCTCGTCTATCGCCGGGACATGAAGGACATGCCCGCCTCTGGCGAGGTCCACGAGGCGATCGAGGAGGGCGTCACCGCCATCTTCCAGGCCGGACCCACCCGCGTCATCACGGACGAGCGCGGCAACGTGACCGGGGTTGAGTTCATCCGGATGGCACTCGGCGAACCGGACGTGTCGGGCCGACGTCGCCCGCAGCCCGCCCCCGGGACCGAGTTCACCATCCCGTGCGACCGGGTGCTGCTGGCCATCGGCCAGGGGCCGGAACTGGACTGGATCGGGCCGGGCTCCACGGGGCCCACGATCACGAAGAACAAGCGCCTCGGGGCGGACGCCGTCACGTTCGAGACCAGCCGGACCGGCGTCTTTGCCAGCGGCGACGTCCGGATCGGTGCGGCGACCGTCGTCCAGGCCGTTGCCGAGGGCCGTCGCGCCGCCTACGCGGTGGACGCCTATCTCCGCGGGCACGACCTGTCGGGGATCAAGACCCGCCAGACGCTGGCCGAGCCGCAGCCCGAGTTCCTGTCCATCGTGCCGTTCACGGCCGAGGTCAAGGAGCCGCGCTACCGGATGAAGGCGCTGGAGCCCGAGCTCCGGAACACGAACTACATCGAGTACGAGATCCCCTACTCCACGGCGGAGGCGGTCGCGGAATCCACGCGCTGCCTCCAGTGCACCTGCGAGGCGATCGGGTTCTGCGACCTGCGCCGCCTCGGGATCGAGTACGGGACCACGCTCCAGACCCTGGAACCGCAGCACCATGCCGGGGCCGGCTACCGGAGCGTGACCGAGAACCGCTTCACCGGGATCAACCACGACTACGTCCGGGACGACAGCCACGCCTTCATCCTCCGGGAGCCGTCCCGCTGCATCGACTGCGGCCGCTGCGCCAACGTCTGTGCCGAGGTCGTGGGCGCGGCCTGCTACGACTTCATGCGGATCGGCTTCGATACGCTCGTCACGACGCCCCTGGACATGAGCCTCAACGACACGCCGTGCGTGTCCTGCGGCCGCTGTGCCGAGACCTGCCCGACGGGCGCGCTCATGCCCAAGCCGCGCGTCCTCCAGAAGTACGAGGTGGACGAGAGCCGCTGCATCCTGTGCGGCATCTGCGTGGATGCCTGCCCGTATGACGCGCTGCGCGACGGCGGCGAGTTCGAGCTGGCCCACACCAGCCGCGAGGCGCCGATGATCGACCTGATGGCCCTCGCGGCCGTGGACCGCGAGACCGAGGTCACCTACATCCGCCGCGAGCGCGACTGGCTCCAGCGGGCCGCAGACGAGGGCCGCTTCGTGGACCGCGGCAAGCTCCTGCCGATGCTCCCCGCGAGCCTCGCCGGCAACGGCAATGGCAACGGCAACGGCAACGGGCATGGCGGCCACGGCGCGGCGCAGGGCGGTGGCCCGGCACTCACGGCAGGCGGCCACGACCACGGGGCCGGCAGCACGCACGCACACCCGAAGTAGCCGACCGATGCGAGCCTGGCTCTACCTCATCGCCGCGGGCGTCGCGGGCGCGATCATCACGACGCCCGCCCTCCTCGTTCTCGTCTTCGCCGGCGGATCCGTGGACGACGCGCTCTTCGCCGCCCTGGGGACGCTCATGCTCGTCTCCGCGCTGGCCGTCGTGACGATGCGGGACATCATCCGCTGCGGCCTTGCCATGATCGTGTCGTTCCTGGCGCTCGCAGGGATCTACGTGATCGTCGGCGCGCCCCTGGTGGCCGCCGCACAGGTGATCGTCTACATCGGCGCCATCAGCGTCCTGATCCTCTTCGCGATCATGCTCACCCAGTCCAAGGCCGGTCCGGCCAGCCTCGTCTTCCAGACCCAGGCCGCGCCGGCCGCGATCGCGGCGATCGTCCTCGCCGTCCTGATCGCCCTCGGCGTATCCGCGACGGACTGGGGCGAACTCGCCCGCCGGACCCGCCTCTCCACAGACGCGCTGGCGCGCGTCCTGTTCGATGAGTTCGTCCTCCCGTTCGAGGTCGTAAGCGTCCTCCTCCTGGCGGCCGTGATCGGCGGCGTCTTCATCGCCAAGCGCGAGGAGGAGCCGGACTGATGGGCCTGGCCAACTCGCTCGACGCCTATCTCGTCCTGTCCGGCGGCCTCTTCGCGATCGGCACGTTCGGGTTCCTCGCCCGCCGCAACGCGATCAGCATGCTGATGTCGATCGAGCTGATGCTCAACGCCGTCAATCTCGCGATCATCGCCTTCGGGGCTTTCATCCCCGACTTCGCCGCCGACGCGTCGGTGATCGCGTTGATGGTCATGGCGGTGGCCGCGGCCGAGGCCACGGTGGGTCTCGCGATCATCATCGCGATCTACCGCAACCGGAAGACGCCGCTGGTGGACGAGTACGACGCGATGCGCCGGTGAGCATGGACACCCTGATCCCGCTCATCGCGGCGCTGCCGATCGCCGGATTCCTGTTCACTGCCGCCGTGGGGCGGCGGCTCGGCAAGCGCGCCCACATCGTGCCGGTCGCCGCGGTCGGCCTGTCCTGGGCGATCGCGATGGTCGTCGTGGTCACGGCGCTCACCGGCGGCCTCGGCGAAGATGGCCACACGGTCAAGCTCTGGGACTGGATCCCGGCCGGGGCCTTCCACGTGGAAGCCGCCCTCTTCGTGGACAACCTGACCGCCGTCCTGCTCATCGTCGTCACGACAGTCGGCCTGCTCGTGCACGTCTACTCGATCGGCTACATGAGTCACGATCCGGGCTATTGGCGGTTCTTCGCCTACCTCAACCTGTTCATGTTCTCGATGCTCCTGCTGGTCCTCGGGGACAGCTGGCTGACGGTCTTCGTGGCCTGGGAGCTGGTGGGCCTGTCCAGCTATCTGCTCATCGGGTTCTGGTACCGCAAGAACTCCGCGGCCCTCGCCAGCAAGAAGGCGTTCATCGTCAACCGCGTCGGGGACGTGGGCTTCGCGCTCGGGATCATGGCGATCTGGGTGAACACCGGGACGCTGAACATCCGGGACTCGATCAATGTCCTCACGAGCGAGACGCTCGTGGCCTTCCCGATCCCGATCGGGCTCATCGCGCTGCTGATCTTTGCCGGGGCGATGGGCAAGAGCGCCCAGTTCCCGCTCCACGTCTGGCTCCCGGACGCGATGGAGGGCCCGACCCCGGTCTCTGCCCTCATCCATGCCGCGACCATGGTCAACGCCGGGGTCTACCTCGTGGCCCGGGCCAACCCGATCTTCGCCAGCGCTCCGGAGGCGATGGTGGTGGTCGCGGGGATCGGCATCTTCACGGCGCTCCTCGCCGCGTCCATCGCGATGACCCAGACGGACATCAAGCGGGTCCTGGCCTATTCGACGCTGTCCCAGCTCGGCTACATGTTCGCGGCGCTCGGCGTTGGCGCGTGGACCGCGGCGATCTTCCATCTCATGACCCACGGCTTCTTCAAGGGCCTGTTGTTCCTCGGCTCCGGCTCGGTGATCCACGCGGTCCACGAGGAGCAGGACATGCGCCGGATGGGTGGCCTCGCGAAGAAGATCCCGCACACCTACCGGACGATGCTGATCGGCGCAATCGCGATCTCGGGCATCCCGCCCCTGGCCGGCTTCTTTTCCAAGGACGAGATCCTCGGCGAGGCCTTCAAGCTCGGCTTCGCCTGGGTCTGGGCGATCGGCGTGGTCGTGGCAGTCATGACGGCGTTCTACATGTTCCGGCTCATCGGCCTGACCTTCTGGGGCGAGAGCCGGGTGGACAAGGCAGTCGAGCCAAAGATCCACGAATCGCCGCGGGTCATGACCGTCCCGCTTTGGCTCCTCGCCATCCCATCCGTGCTCCTCGGTCTCGTCCTCGCCTGGCCGGGACCGCCGCTCGGTCCGCTCCTGGGGCAGCACGGCCCCGGCCTCCTCGCGGGCTGGCTGGAACCCGTCTACCACCAAGGGCTGGAGATCCTGGGCCACCACGAGGCCGAGTTCGCGATCTTCGGGATCGACGGCGTCCTGATCCTCATCAGCATCGCGGTGGCGACCGGCGGCATGCTCGCGGCCTGGCGCCTGTTCGGCGTCGAGATCGGCTCCCTGCGGCGACCGGCCACCCCGGAGCGCGTCCGGGCCCTCAGCGCCCGGGCGCCGTTCCTGTATCGCGCGTCGCTCAACAAGTGGTGGTTCGACGAACTCAACCACCTCCTGTTCATCGTCATCGGCGGGCGCATCGCGGCGGCCGCCTGGTGGTTCGACGCGAAGGTCGTGGACGGGATCGTCAACGGCATCGGTGCGCTGACGAAGCGGTCCGGCGGTGGACTCGCCCGGGTCCAGACGGGACGCGTGCAGAACTACGCCTTCGGGATCGCCATCGGGCTCATCGTGATGGTCGGCTCGTACCTCATGATCGGCGGGGGCTAGGCCATGGAAGGGCTGCCGATCCTCACACTCATCACCTTCCTGCCCCTGGCCGGCGCGCTCCTCGTGGCCGTCCTGCCGTCCCGCTACGCCCGCCCGGTGGCGCTTGGCGCGTCGCTCGCGGCCTGGGTGGCGTCCCTACTCCTGGTCATCGGGTTCTCGGCCGGACGGGGCGGACTGTTCCAGTTCGTCGAGAAGGTGAGCTGGATCCCGTCCTTCGGGATCGAGTACAAGCTCGGGGTGGACGGACTGTCGCTCGTCCTGGTCGTCCTGACGACGACCCTGACCTGGATCAGCATCCTGGCCAGCTTCAAGCCCATCCAGACGCGGATCAAGGAGTACATGGTCGCCTTCCTGATCCTCGAGGTCGGGATGATCGGCGTGTTCCTGGCCCTGGACGCGTTCCTGTTCTACATCTTCTGGGAGATCGTCCTCGTCCCGATGTACCTGATCATCGGGATCTGGGGCGGGTCAAACCGGATCTACGCCACGATCAAGTTCGTCCTGTACACGCTGATCGGCTCGCTGCTGATGCTCGTGGCGATCCTGGCCACGGCCTTCGCCTTCCAGGACGCCCATGGCGGCGACTGGACCGGCGCCTTCGACTTCCAGGCGCTGCGCGAGTTCGCCACGACGGGCGGCGGCTTCGATCCGACCCTCCAGCTCCTGGCCTTCGGGGCGTTCTTCCTGGCCTTCGCGATCAAGGTCCCGATGTTCCCGTTCCACACCTGGCTGCCCGATGCCCACGTGGAGGCGCCGACGGCCGGCTCGGTGATCCTGGCGGCCGTGCTCCTGAAACTGGGCGCCTACGGGTTCATCCGCTGGACCCTGTCGCTGTATCCCTACGCGGCCCAGACGTTCGCGCCGGCGATCATCGTCCTGAGCCTGATCGCGATCATCTACGGGGCGATCGTGGCGCTCGTCCAGCCGGACCTCAAGAAGCTGGTCGCGTACTCGTCGGTCAGCCACATGGGCTTCGTGACCCTGGGCATCTTCGTCTTCCAGCCGCAGGGCATGGCCGGGGCGATCCTCCAGATGGTCAACCACGGCCTGATCACGGGCGCGCTCTTCCTCCTAGTCGGGGTGATCTACGAGCGAACGCATGACCGGACCATCGCGAAGATGGGCGGGCTCGCGGCGCGGACGCCCGTCTACGCGGCGATCTTCGGCTTCTTCGTCTTTGCCTCGGTCGGCCTGCCCGGCCTGTCCGGCTTCGTGGGCGAGTTCCTGACCCTCGTCGGCACGTTCGCGGTGAGCCCGGTCGCCGCCGCGGTCGCAACCCTCGTGATGATCCTGGCTGCGGCGTACCTGCTGTGGATGTTCCAGCGGGTCGCATTCGGTGAACTGTCCGGCTTCCTTGCCGGCCTCGGCCACCACCTGACCGACATCAGCCCGGTCGAGATCCTCACCCTTGCGCCGCTCGGTGCGCTCGTGGTGGTGTTCGGGCTGTTCCCGGGAATCCTCCTCGACACGATCAGCGGCTCGGTCGAGGTTGCCGTCCGCGACGGGGCGTCGGGCACGGCCATCGCGATCGATCCGATCGCCGTCGCGATCGGCCTCGGGCTGGTGGCTGCCGTCGTCGTCGTCCGGATCGTGACCATCCCGTTCGGCCGGCAGCCCGCTGCCCCGGCCGCCCCGGCCGCGGAAGGCGCGTAGGACCGGCCCGATGACCTTCCAGGACCTCGTCACGATCGCGCCACTTGCTGCGGCGATCCTCCTCGCCGCCGCCCTCGTGGCGGTGGACATCGCCTGGCCCGGGCGCCACAGCCCGGTGCTGATCGTGAGCCTCGGTGGCCTCGCCATCATCTTCCTGCTGACGCTCGTCACGGGCGCAACGGACGCGACCGCGTTCGGCGGGGCCTACAAGGTGGACGCCCTGACGACGTTCCTCGACGGGCTGTTCGTCCTGATCGTGGCCTTCACGATCGTCTTCGGTCCGGACTACCTGGCGCCGCGGCGGCTGCCGCTGGCCGAGTTCGCGATCGTCCTCGTCTTCGCCATGACCGGCGCCATGCTCCTCGCCGCGTCGGCAGACCTGCTGGTGCTGTTCATCGGCCTGGAGCTGATGATCCTGCCGGGCTACCTCCTCGCCGGCTACCACAAGAGCGACGGTTACTCGACCGAGGGCGCGATCAAGTACTTCCTCCTCGGCTCGTTCAGTTCGGCGATCTTCCTGTTCGGCCTCGCCTTCGTCTGGGGCCTGACCGGCACCACGCGGGTCGCCGAGGTCGCCGAGGGTCTCGCCGCGCTCGCCGCCAGCGGCGGCGTCTCGACCGGGCTCGCCCTGGGGCTGGCCTTCATGACGACCGGCGTCGCGTTCAAGATCGCGGCGGTCCCGTTCCACTACTGGACGCCGGACGCGTACCAGGGATCACCGACCCCGGTCACCGGCTACCTGTCCGTGGGACCCAAGATCGGGGCGTTTGCGCTGATCCTCCGGCTGTTCGCGGAGGCCCTCGGGCCGCTCAAGGCGGACTGGCTGGCGATCATCGTGGTCCTTGCCGTCCTGACGATGACGCTCGGCAACCTCGTCGCGCTCACGCAGACGAACGTCAAGCGGATGCTGGCCTACAGCTCCATCGCCCATACCGGCTACATGCTCGTGGGCCTCGCGGCGTTCGCGGCCGGCCGGATCGAGGGCCTCGAAGGGCTCATCTATTACGGCGCTGCGTATTCGTTCATGAACCTCGGCGCGTTCGCCGTGATCGCCGCGCTTCAGAAGCGCGCCGGCGTGACCTCCAACCTGGATACGTTCGCCGGCCTTGGGCGGCGCGAACCGTGGCTCGGGATCCTCATGACGCTCTTCCTCCTGTCGCTCACCGGGATCCCGCCGACGGCCGGCTTCTTCGCCAAGGCGCTCGTGATCCTCCCCGCCGTCCAGGCGAGCCAGGACGGCGTAGGGGTCCTGGGGTTCCTTGCCGTGATCACGGTCCTGAACGCCGCCGCAGCCGCCTTCTACTACCTCCGGGTCGTGGTCTACATGTTCATGCGCGAACCCAGCTCGGAGGAACCGGCGCTCAGCCACGGCCGCCTTCTCTGGGGCGGGCGCGAGCTGGCGCGGAGGGCACCCGCGCGGCCGGCCGCGACCAGCTGGCGTTACGGCGTGACGGTGACGCCCGGCAGGATCTGCGAGAGGTTTTCCGCCATCGTGTCCGGCCCGATGCCGCCGAGCGCGCCGGCCCGGATGATCCCGTCGCGGTCCACCCAGAAGTGGACCGGCAGCGCGGCGACGTCCCAGGCGGTGGCCGCGGCACCATCCGCGTCCAGCCCGATCGGGAAGATCGCGTTAAGGCTCTGGGCGAACGCAGCGACCGTCCCCTCGTCCTCGCGAATGTCGATCGCGACCACCACGAGGCCGGTGTCCGCGTAGCGAGCCGCGAAGCCGTTCATCAGCGGGAACTCGTCGACGCATGCCGGACAGGTCGTCTGCATGAAGTTGATCCAGAGCGGCTTGCCGGCCAGGCTCGCAAGGCTGATCTCGCCGCCACCGACCTGCGGCAGGCGCAAGGGCGGCGCCGGCTCACCCACGTGGAAGAGGGTCACCCCGATCGAAGCCACGGCCGCCGGTTCGGCGGACCCACCCGTCTTGGCCGAACCGGACGGGTTGGCGCCGGGGGTCCGCCGGATGCCGCCGGGGAACCGGCCGATGGGGACGCCTGCGCCGCGGGATCCGGCAGGAATGCCACGGCGCCGAGCAGTCCCAGCGCCGCGACGATCGCGCCCGATACAAGGCCCGTGGCCACGATCGCTCGAGGACCCATCGCGGCGAGGGTACCAGTACGAGCAGGTCGGGGCGCCGCCCCGGAAGCGCTGCTAGCCTTCGCCCGTGGACAGTCTTGCCCTCCGCCTGCGCGCGCGCCTCCTGCCGGCGCTCCTGACCGCGTTCGGGGTCGCCCTCCTGACCGCCGGGCTGCTGTCGTACACAACCCCGGTTGAAGCGGGCCCGCAGCCGTCCGAAGTGCCGACCGTTGTCACCGCGCCGCCGACCATCGCCCCGTCGCTGACGCCGCGGCCATCGGGTGCGCCGACGCCGGTCCCGACCCCGACCTTCCCTGCCGACCGTCTCGCAACGAGGATCGTCGTGGCCGCCCTCGGGATCGACCTCGCGGTGATCAAGCAACCGGACCCCTCATACCCCGCCTGTGACGTTGCGATGTACTTCGAGGCGCTCGGCCAACCAGGCTCAGGCGGCGCCACCTACCTGTACGCCCACGCCCGGACCGGGATGTTCCTGCCCATCCTCGAGGCCTCGAAGGTCAACGATGGCGCCAGGATGCTGGGCATGCTCGTCGAGGTCTACACGAGCGACGACCAGCTTTTCCTGTACGAGATCACCGAGGTCCGGCGTCACCAGCTGGACCTCGACGACGCGATCGCGGCGACCTCCGAGCAGGTCTGGCTCCAGACCTCCGAGGGACCCAAGGGCACCCGGCCCAAGACGCAGGTCGTGGCCCGCTTCCTGTCCTCCGGTGCCGCCGATCACGACGCCGCGCACCCGGTCGCCAGGCCGACGGTCTGTGGCTGATCCTGGTTTGCGTGGCGGGCGTCCATGGCACGCGGAACGGCGGAGTTGACTGGGCGTCCCATCAAGATTCGCAGGGGAGGGAACCGCAATGAAGGACACGCAGAAGCCCGGCAGGCGCGGCGCGGCGGTCGAGGAGACGTCCGAGGGGTGGACGGACGAGGAAAAGGCCGCGATGAAGGAACGCGCCAGGGAGATGCGGGCGGAGGCACGCCGCGGCGCACGTTCGGGCAAGGCCGACGGGGAGAGTGACCTGCTCGCGAAGGTCGCCGAGATGCCCGAACCGGATCGGGTCATGGCCGAGCGGCTCCATGCCCTCATCAAGGCCGCCGCGCCGGACCTCGCGCCGAAGACCTGGTACGGGATGCCGGCGTATGCCCGGGACGGCAAGGTCGTCTGCTTCTTCCAGGCCGCGGAGAAGTTCAACTCGAGGTACGCGACGTTCGGCTTCAGCGATGAGGCGAACCTCGACGAAGGCGCCCTGTGGCCGACCGCCTTCGCGCTGAAGGAGTTGACTGCCGCCGAAGAGGCAAGGA
>JACVXW010000040.1 GCA_015661135.1 Chloroflexota bacterium | reverse complement strand
AGGACGCAGCCCAGTCCTCGCCGGTCCATCGGGCGACCGCGCGGACCGCGTCCCGGCCCTCGATCGCCTCGCGGCGGCGTCTGGCCGAGGCGACGGTCTCGCCCCAGCCGGGCGGGACGAGGCCGGGGACGAGGTCGCTCAGCGGCGCGAGCACGAAGAGGCGCACAGACGCGTCGCGGTGGGGCACGACGAGCAGGCTGTCCGCCCTGCCGCGGTTGAACGACAGGCCCTCGGGCGGGCGATCGAGGGTGAGTCGCGCGCGGCCGAAGACCAGCAGGTCCAGGTCGAGTTCCCGCGGGCCCCATCGTTCGCCGGCCCCGCGGCCGAACGCTCGCTCGATGTCCTTGAGCGCCACGAGCAGGGCGAGCGCTCCGGTCGCCTCGTTCGGGCCGCGCGGCACGTCGAGGGCAACGACCGCATTGCGGAACTCCGGCTGGTCCTCGACGCCGACGGGTCGCGTCGCATACAGGCGCGACACGCCCCGCATCTGCGCACCCGGCAGCGCTGCGAGCGAACGGACGCCGGCCGCGAGGGTCGTCGAGGCATCGCCGAGATTGGCCCCCAGCCCCACGTACGCCCTGACCCGTCGCATGGAGCGCAGCGCCTCCCTCGCTAGACTCGCGGGGTGAACCGCGTCATCGCCATCATCCTCCACGCGCTGCCGGCTGAGGGCGCCGGTCCTCACGAGACGGCCTTCGCCACCGCCCGCGCGGCGAACGCTGCCCGCCAGGCGCGCGGCTTCGAGGCCGCAGGCGCGGTGGCGCGGATCGTCGAGACGCGGCCCGGCGGCCCGGCGTTCGGGGTCCGTCTGCGTCGCCTCGCCGCCCTCGACCCCGGTGCCGGGTTCGTGGTCCTGGGGTCCGGGAGCGTCCCGCTGGCGGGACCGGGGGACCGTCGAGCATTCGTGGCAGCGGCGGCCGCCGGAGCGCGCGGGCCAGTCCTCACCAACAACTTCTACTCGAGCGACATCGTGGCGCTGCCGTCGGCGGTGGATCTCGGGGCCACGCCTGATCTCGCAGCCGACAACGGCCTGCCGCGCTGGCTGTCCGGCCACGGGTTCGAGGTCCGGGACCTCCGATCCCGGTGGCGGCTCCAGATCGATCTCGATTCACCGCTCGACGTCTTCGTCGCCGGTCTCAGCCCGAAGGACGACCCCTCGCTGCAGCACGTTCGCGACGCCGCCGCGCAAATCCGGACGGCGGCCGCCAGCCCCGGCGCGGAGCTGCTCGTCGCTGGCCGGACTTCGGCCGGCACCCTCGGCTGGCTGGAGAGCGCGACCGCGAGCCGAACCAGAGCCCTGGTTGAGGAACGGGGCCTGCGGACCGGGGCGGAGGGCCAGCGCCCGCCGCAAACTGTGCTCGGCCTGCTCCTCGACCGCGACGGCCCCGACGCGTTCGGGCGGATCCTCGCCGGCCTGGCGGACGCGGCCGTGATCGATACGCGAGTCCTGCTTGGCCATCGATACGGGCGGGACGAGGCCGCCTGGCCCTCCGCCGAGGATCGTTTTGCGAGCGATCTGCTGCTCCCCGATCAGATCGAGGACCCGTGGCTGGCCGGCGTCACTCGCGCCGCGATGGAGGCGCCGATCCCCGTCCTCCTCGGTGGCCACACGCTCGTGGGACCTGGCCTGCGCCTCCTCCTCGGACCGCGCCGGCAGTGACTCGCGACGCGCAGCCGGGCATGCGGCGGGCGGCCGACCTGCAGCCCCGGCCGGAGCCCGGTGACGAGCCGGCTCTCGCCGAGGCGATCCGGGTGGAGATCCGGGCGAGCGGCCCCATGGCGTTCGCCCGGTTCATGGAGGTGGCCCTCTACCATCCCGAGCTCGGCTACTACGCGACGGGACGACGTGGGCCGGGCCGGACCTCGGACTTCCTGACCGCGCCGGAGTCTCATCCGATCTTCGGCGCGACGCTGGCCCGCCAGCTGGAGGAGACCTGGGAGCGCCTGGGCCGACCGCCCCGATTCACGGTCCGGGAGTACGGGGCCGGCACCGGGGCCCTGGCCGCCGGGATCGTCGCCGGCCTGGCGCGATCAGGCTCGGCGCTCCTCCCGGCGCTCCGCTATCGCATCACCGAGCGGTCACCCGAACGGGAGCGCCAGGTCACCGAGCGCCTCGTCGCGACCGGCATACCGGACGTCGAGGCCACATTCGAGGCAGACGACGGCGAGCCGATCACTGGTGCCGTCCTCGCCAACGAGGTCCTCGACGCACTGCCCGTCCATCGCGTTGAGGGAGGCGCGGCGGGCGATCTCCTGGAGCTGTTCGTGGCACCGGGTTCACGACGATCCGTTCCGCAACGTCGGGCGCCAGGACCTGACCGGGCATGTCGACCTGACGGCGGTCGAGCGCGCCGCCGCCGGGCTTGGCCGAGGGCTGCTGCTCCTCATCGACTACGGCCATCCGGCCACGGCGCTCTACGACCGGCGCCGGGGCAGCCTCCTTCGCGCCTATGTCAACCATCGGGTTCACGACGATCCGTTCCGCAACGTCGGGCGCCAGGACCTGACCGCGCATGTCGACCTCACGGCGGTCGAGCGCGCGGCAGCCGACGCCGGCCTGGTCCACCTCGGGACGACGACACAGGCCGAATTCCTCGCCAGCCTCGGGGCGGGAGATCTACTGGTGGCGCTCCAGACGGACGGCCAGACCGACCTCGAGGCCTACCTGGAAGCCCGTTCGGCCCTCTTCCGGATGCTTGATCCGGGCGTCACCGGCCGGTTCGCCGTGCTCGCCTTCGGGCGCGGACTTGCAGCGGAACCGCCGCTCGCCGGGCTCGCGTTCCGAGGCCCACGGATGGTCGACTAGCGCCCACGGATCCCCGTGCTGCGCACGGTGTGCCGAGCCGTCGGGACGGCTGGCGCTCGACCGCTCGGCTGCGACGGCCGCTGCTAGAATGCGCGCGGGCCACGGCCGTTCAGGGACGGCCTGTTGCGATCGCATTCCAGGGTTCGCCCAGCCCATGGACGCTGCCGTTCAAAGCGTGAGGGTCGCCGTTCGCCGGCGCCGCTCGGAGTGAGGTTCGGTTGACCGGGATCTGGTACATCGTCGGGTTCGCCTTCGCGGCCGGGTCGTTCACGTTCCTGACCTTCGGCGCCGCGTGGCTGATCTCGCACCGGAACCGGGGTGACGTCCACAAGGGCCTCCCGTACGAATCCGGAATCGACACCTACGGCGACACGCATGGACGGTTCGGGCTCTCGTTCTACATCTACGCCCTGCTCTTCGTCGCCTTCGACATCGAGGTCGTCTTCATCTACCTCTGGGCGGTCGTCTTCCAGGACCTCCTGCTCGGCGGCTTCGTCAGCATGCTGATCTTCGTCGCGATCCTCCTGCTCGGGCTCGCCTACGCCTGGCGGAAGGGGGTCCTCAATTGGCGATGAACCCGGAGGAACCGGCGGCCGACCGCGCGCTCGTCGTCCCCGGCGGCAGCGCCGTGGCGGTCCCGATCGTCGTTCGCAACGAGCTCTGGTCGGCGGCGGATCCGGCCGCCTACGATGGCGGCCGCCAGAGCGACATCACCCACCTCGCCGACGTCGAGGCGAGCGGCCTTGCCCGGCGCGATGACGCCCGCTGGTCCGGCCTGCTCGAGGTCATCCCGACCAAGGCGGACTACGTCCTTGACCTCCTCCGGGCGAACAGCCTCTGGCCGCTCCTGTCCGGCCTCGCCTGCTGCGCCATTGAGATGATGAGCGCGGCGACCTCCAAGAACGACATGGACCGCTGGGGCATGTTCCCGTTCCGCGCCTCGCCCCGCCAGGCGGACGTGCTGATCGTCGCCGGGACCCTGACGACCAAGATGGCCGGCCCGCTCGTCCGGCTCTGGGAGCAGATGCCGGAGCCCAAGTGGTGCGTCGCGATGGGTGACTGCACCTGCTCGGGCGGGCGCTACAAGCGGAGCTACAGCACGATCGAGGGGATCGACCGGGTCATGCCCGTGGACGTCTACATCCCGGGCTGCCCGCCCCGGCCGGAGGGCCTCATCTACGGGATGATGAAGCTCCAGCAGGTCGTCAAGGACCGCCGCGGCCAGTGGCCGGACCGGGCGGTCGGCCCCACCGTTCCGACGGACGTCTAGGCCATGGATCGAGCCCTCAAAGGTCGGCTGGAGGCCCGCTTCGGGGCCATGCTGGCCGGCCCCATCCGCCAGCGCCACGACGAGACCGAGATGCGGATCGGCCCGGGGGATGTCACGGAGGTGCTGCGCGCCCTCCACGACGAGCCGGACTTCCGGTTCGAGATGCTGTCCGACCTGGCCGGCGTGGACACCGGCGATCACATGCAGGTCGTCTACCACCTCTGGAGCGATTCCACCGCGGACTGGCTCCGGGTCATCGCCGACGGACTCTCCCGCGAGGATCCGCGCGCGCCGTCGGCCACCTTCCTCTGGAAGGGCGCCGAGTGGATGGAGCGCGAGGCGTACGACATGTTCGGGATCACCTTCGAGGGCAACCGGGACCTCCGCCGGATCTACATGCCGCCCGATTACACGAGTTTCCCGCTCCGCAAGGATTTCCTGCTGCCGGACGACGCTGCGCGCTCGCCCGGCGGTGGGGTCCGCCACATGGAGCGCGGCCACGCCCCGGCCAGCCGCGCCGAGGGCAGCGACGCCCCGGACACGATCCGGCGGCTCGGCGCATGACCCACGGGCTCGTCACATGACCGCGCCCAGCCGCACCGGCCCGCAGCCGTCAGCCGACGACCCCCGGGTCATGCTGGATCGCGACATCGGCGTGTTTGAGCCGGTTCCGCCGTACCCGCCGCGGACGGAGCGAGAGGCCGAGTTCTACACCCTCGGCGACGGCCAGATGCTCCTGAACATGGGCCCCCAGCATCCCTCCACCCACGGCGTTCTGCGTGTCGTCCTCAAGCTGGACGGCGAGAAGGTCGTGGACCTTGATCCCGTCCTGGGCTACCTCCACCGCGGCGTCGAGAAGCTGTGTGAGAACGCGGACTATCACCAGGTCATCAGCCAGGTGGACCCGCTCGAGTACATCAGCTCGCTGTTCTGCGAGTGGTCGCCGGTCATTGCCTTCGAGAAACTCCTGGACGTGGACGTGCCGCGGCGTGCGGAGTACATCCGGGTCCTGTCCGGCGAGCTCAACCGGATCGCCAGCCACGCCCTCTTCATGGGCTGGTTCGCGCTGGACCTCGGGGGCCTCACGCCCATCCTCTGGTCGTTCATCGAGCGCGACGAGATCGTGGAGATGCTGGCCGCCCTGACCGGCCAGCGGATGCTCTTCAACTACTTCCGGATCGGCGGCGTCAACGGGGACCTGAATCACGAGTTCATGAGCCGCCTCGGCGACTGGATGAGCCGGGCGACCAAGCAGATCGAATCCAACCTGACGCTGCTCAACCAGAATGAGATCTTCGTCCGGCGCGCTCGTGGGCTCGGCGTCATCGACACGGCCGGCGCCCTCCGGATGTGCATGACCGGCCCGAACCTGCGCGCCACCGGTGTCCCGTTCGACGTTCGCCGCGCCCACCCGTACTCGGTCTACCCGGAGCTCGACTTCGACGTCCCCACCCGGACCGAGGGTGACTCGCTCGCCCGCTACCTGCTCCGGATGGAGGAGATCAAGCAGAGCATCCGAATCATCGACCAGTGTCTTCACCAGATGCCCGACGGTCCGATCATGGCCAAGCTGCCGCGCCTGCTCCGGCCGCGTCCGGGCCGCGCCTATGCGGCGATCGAGGGGCCGCGCGGCCAGTACTCGACCTATGCGATAAGCGATGGCACGGATCAGCCGTTCCGGATGCGGATCCACGACCCGAGCTTCATCCACCTCCAGTCGGTGGGCGTGCTGATGCAGAACAACCTCATCGCGGACACGATGGCGATCATGGCGAGCCTTGACCCGGTCATGGGCGGGGTGGACAAGTGACGGCCGGCCGATGACGGCGATTGCGCGGACCTGGGGGCGGCTGACCTTGCCGGGGAAGGTCGTGTTCACGCTCGTCCCGATCCTGGCGGCGCTGACGGTTGGGCTGATCGCGGTGATTGCGATCTTCGGCGGGGCGATCTGGGACATCCTGCTGGCAAACCTCGGGATCGTCCGCTTCGTGATCGCGGTGACGATCATCCTGCTCGTCACGATCCCGATCGCCTTCCTGAACATCTACCTCGAGATGAAGGTCATCGCCCTCATGAACCTCCGGGTGGGGCCGGATCGGGTGGGCCCGTGGGGCTCGCTGCTGTCCGTGGTCCACGGCCTGAAGGTGCTCATGAAGGAGGACTTCACCCCGACCGGCGCGGACGCGGTCGTCTTCACCTGGGCCCCGGTCGTGACGTACGGCGCGGCCGTGATGACCGTGCTGGTGCTGCCGTTCGCGCCCGGCCTGATCGCCCAGGACTTCAACATCGGGCTGCTCTACTTCTTCGCCGTCGGCGGGATGGGCGTGGTGGGGCTGCTGATGGCCGGCTGGGCAAGCTTCAACAAGTACTCCCTGCTCGGCGGCCTCCGCTCGGCGGCCCAGATCATCAGCTACGAGATCCCGCTCACCCTGTCCGTGGTGGGCCTGCTGATCCTGGCCGGGACCATGAGCCTCAACGGGATCGTGGAGCAGCAATCCGGCTGGTTCACGGACTGGTTCGTCTTCCGCCAGCCGCTCGGCTTCCTGATCTTCTTCATCGCCGCCACGGCAGAGGGCAACCGGACGCCGTTCGACCTGACCGAAGCGGACTCGGAGATCGTGGCCGGTTTCGCGACCGAGTACTCGGGGATGCGGTTCGGGTTCTTCTTCTTCGCCGAGTACGTCAACGTGTTCATCCTGTCGGCCCTCGCCGTCGTGCTGTTCTTCGGCGGCTGGAACGCGCCGTTCCCGTTCCCGGCGATCTCGATCCCCATCGACCTGGCGGCGATCGGCCTGCCGCTCCTCTTCCTGATCGCGCTCGTGCCTCCGATCGCCACGCTGATCTTCGCCGCGCCGTTCTATCTCATGCGCAGCTCCATGCGCTGGTGGGTCGCCCTGATCGTCGGCTTCGTCCTGTTCAACGTCGTGGCCGGCGGGCTCGTCTTTGCCTGGGCGTTCGTGAGCTTCGACTGGGTGGCCGGACTGGTCTGGTTCCTGGCCAAGACGTTCGGGTTCGTCTTCGTCTTCGTCTGGATGCGCGGCACGCTGCCACGGGTGCGCATCGACCAGCTGATGGGCTTCGCCTGGAAGTGGCTCCTGCCGGCCGCGCTGCTCAACCTGTTCGTCACGGCCGCCGCGGTCGTGGTGGTCGGATCGTGAGGACCGCCCGATGAGCCTGATCCCCGGCTTCGGCATGGTCCGCGGCATGGCCCTGACGCTGCGCCGCTTCTTCGAGCCCAAGGCGACGATCCGCTACCCCGAGGTCAAGGCGGACATCCCGCCGAAATTCCGCGGCCGCCTCCAGCTGCTCTACGACGAGTACGGCACGCTCAAGTGCGAGACCTGCTTCCAGTGCGCCCAGGCGTGCCCGATCGAGTGCATCGACATGGGCGGCATGGACACGAAGGGCCGCTTCCACGTCCACTGGGGCCCGCCCGAGACCTACGGCGAGCGGCGCGAGGAATCGGCGCTCCGCCGGTCCGGGCGACCCGTCCCCGACCCTGCCTACACCCATTTCGAGGGCCTGGACATCCGGGCGCTGGACGGGATCCTCGAGTCGTTCGATCACGACCCCGCGCACATGCTCCCGATCCTGGAGGCGACCCAGGCCGCCTACGGCTACCTGCCGGTCGCGGCGCTGAAGCACATCAGCCAGGTCACCGGGGCGTGGTACGCCACGATCTACGGCACGGCGTCGTTCTACGGGCACCTGCGCTTCGAGCCGCCGAGCCAGGCGGAGCAGGCCGCGGCCATGGCTGCCCGACGGCCGGCCGACGCCGACTTCATGGCCGGACTCGGTGCCTCGTTGGCAGGCCGGCCCGGAGGCGACGCATGACCGACGTCGCGATCCTCGACACCCCCGCGAACTGGCCGGCGATCCTCCTGCCGAGGGCGGCCGGCGGCAAGGCGAGCGCACCGGCGGGCGTGGCGGCGAGCGCACCGGCGGGCGGGCCCCCCGCCTTCGACGGCCTCCGGAAGGCGATCCGCGATCTCGGCCCCACGGCCACCATCGCGGCGATCGGGGCGTCCGGCCTCCGTGGCCGTGGTGGCGCCGGCTACCCCGCTGCGGACAAGTGGCGAGCCGCTGCCGGCACCGCGGCGAAGGGGCGCGTCGTGGTAGCGAATGGCTACGGTGCGGACCCGGCCAGCGCCACGGACCAGGTCCTGATGGAGCGCAACCCGTTCGCGGTCATCGAGGGCCTCGCGATCGCCGCCTTCGCCATCGGTGCGGAGGAGGCAATCATCGCCGTCCGGACCGAGGCCGCCAGCACGATCCGGATCCTGGAGGCCGCCCTCGCCGCGGCGTCCAAGGCCGGCTTCGTGGGGCCGGATGTGCAGGGCAGCGGCCGACGCCTGGAGATCACGATCCGGACCGTCCAGGGGGCGTACCTCCTGGGCGAGGAGACGATCCTGCTCAAGGCCCTCGAGGGCAAGCGCGGGCAGCCCGAGCAGCGGCCGCCCCACCCGGCCACGCGCGGCCTGCGCGGCCTGCCGACCGTCGTCCACAACGTCCAGACCCTGGCCGCGGTCCCCTGGATCCTCGTCCACGGTCCGGAGGCGTTCGCGAAGATCGGGGCTTCGGACAGCCCCGGGACCATGCTCGTCCAGGTCCGCGGCCCGGAGCGATCCGGCGTGGCCGAGGTCCCGCTGGGCACGCCCCTCCGCCAGGTCGCCGCCCTCGCCGGGTCCGTGGGGGCGGGGCGGAACGTCAAGGCGGTCCTCGTCGGCGGCCCGTCCGGCGGCATCCTGCCGCCGTCCGCCCTGGACACGCCCTACGCCTTCGGGCCGCTTCGGGCCGCCGGGGCCCACATCGGGTCCGGGTCCGTCATCGTGGCCGATGACCGGGCCTGCATCGTTGACCTCGCCCGCGTCCTCACCCGCTACTGCGCGGACGAGGCGTGCGGCAAGTCCATTCCCTGCCGGATCGGGACGCGCCGCCTGTCCGAGATCGGGGACCGCATCGCGGCCGGCACCTCGCGCGCCGGCGACCTGGACCTCCTCACGGACCTCGCCGCGGACATCGTGGGGTCCGCCCTGTGCGACCACGAGCGCCTGGCGACCCTCCCGCTGGTGAGCGGGATGCGATACTTCCGCGCGGAGCTCGACGAGCATCTCGAGCGCGGCTCCTGCCCCGCCGGTGTCTGCCATCCAATGGCGATGGCAGCGAGCGCGACGCATTGAGGCCCCGAGCTTGGCTGACCTGATCACGCGCCAGGAGAGCCGCCCAGACACGCCGGCCGTGCTCGACACGATGACGGCGCGGGAGGACACGCTCGCCGAGCGCCTCCTGACCACCCAGTCGCCGCAGCGCCCGCAGGCGACCCCGGCGATCCAGATCGAGGTGGACGGCCGGGTCGTGGAGGGTCTCGCCGGCCAGACGATCCTGGAAGTCTGCCGGGACAACGGGATCGAGATCCCGACCCTGTGCTACGAGCCCAAGCTGCCCGGCTTCGGGGCCTGCCGGATGTGCGTCGTCGAGGTCGAGGGCGAGGAGTACCCGCCGATCAGCTGCTCGCGGACCTGCGAGGACGGCATGAAGGTCCAGACCCAGACGGAGGACCTCCGCCGGCTCCGCCGGACCAATCTCGAGCTGATCTTCTCCGACCACAACGCCTATTGCCTGCCGCCCTGCCAGAACAAGTGCCCCAGCCACATCGATATCCCGGGCTTCCTCAAGCAGAACGCCGAGGGAGACTGGCGCGAATCCACCCGGGTCTTCAAGCGGACGATCCCGTTCCCGTCCGTCCTCGGCCGCGTCTGCCCGGCGCCGTGCGAGGACCACTGCCGGCGGGACGAGGTGGACGAGGCGATCGCCATCCGGGACAGCCACCGCTACGCCGGCGACCAGGTCCTCAAGCAGATGCTGGACGACGGGATCGACCCGCCGGTGCCGTTCGATCTCCAGCCCCGGACGGGACGCAAGGCTGCCGTCATCGGCTCCGGGCCGGCCGGCATGGCCGCCGCCTACTACCTCCTGATCAGCGGCCACGACGTGACCATCTTCGAACGCGATCCCGCGCCCGGCGGGATGCTCCGCTACGGGATCCCGCAGTACCGCCTGCCCAAGGTGGAGGTCCTCGAGGCCGAGTACGAATCCGTGACCCGCCTCGGCGGGAAGATGGTCTGCA
>JACVXW010000209.1 GCA_015661135.1 Chloroflexota bacterium | reverse complement strand
TCGGTGGATGCCGGCGTACATCCGGCTGCTGCGACGCGTCGGTTTCGGCAAGCGCATCAGGCCGGAGGGCCCGGAAAGCCACCTCGTGAAGGAAGGCGTGCCAACGATGGGCGGCCTCCTCGTCATCGTGATCGTGGTGGCCCTGTATTACATCTTCGCCGGCCCACCCGAGCGCGGGATCATCGCGCCGCTTGCGACCCTCGTCCTCGTCGGCCTTCTGGGGGCCTTCGACGACTACCTGAACGTCCGAACGGGGGAGGGGATCCGGGCGCGGCAGAAGATGCTCTGGCTCGTCGTCGTCGCCGGGGTGGCCGCCTACTCGATCCAGTCCACCTACGAGATCGACCAGATCGCGGTGCCGTTCATTGGCGCCGTGGCGATCGAGCCGTGGGTCTTCATAGGGTTCGCGGCGCTCGCGATCGTGGCGACAGCCAACGGCGTGAATATCACGGACGGCCTCGACGGGCTGGCCGGCGGCACGCTCATCTTTGCCTTCGTCGCGTTCCTGCTGATCGCCGTCCTCAACGAGCCCACCCAGCCAAATCTGGCCCTCCTGTGTGCGCTGATCATCGGGACCCTGATGGGGTTCCTGTGGTTCAACGTCCATCCGGCCCAGGTGATCATGGGCGACTCCGGGTCCCTTGCCCTGGGCGCCACGCTGGCCGTCACCGCCCTCATCACCGGCCAGATCCTCGTCCTGCCGCTGATCGGATTGATCTTCGTGGTGGAAACCGCGTCGGTCCTCATCCAGATTGGCTACTTCAAGGCGACCGGCGGGCGCCGGATCTTCAGGATGTCGCCGATCCACCACCACTTCGAGCTGTCCGGCTGGGACGAGGAGAAGATCACCCTCCGCTTCTGGATCGTGGGCATCCTCGCCGGCCTCCTCGGCGTCGTGCTCTTCCTCGCATCGATCGACCGGCTGCGGTGACTGCGCTCATGACGGACCCGCCCCGCGCCCGGACGATCGACCCGGACGATCTGACCCTCACCGGGGTTCTCTCCGGGGCCCTGCGGGGCCGTCCCGTGACGGTCCTCGGGTTCGCCCGCAGCGGGATCGCCCTCGCCCGCTTCCTGGTCGATGCCGGTGCCCGTGTGACGATCTATGACGGGCGCCAGTCGGTCGATCTGCGCGGATCGATCGACGCGCTGGGCGGCCGGGTTGTCACGCTGCGGCTCGGCCCCGACGTCGACCCCAGCGAGACCTGGGACGGGGCGGCGATGGTGGTCACCTCACCGTCCATCAACCCTGACTTCCCGACGACGGAGCCCCGCCTCCGGGCGGCGCTGGCCACGCTCGTCGCGACGCGGGCCGCCGGGGATGAAACCGCCCCCGCGCTCGTCTCCGAAGCGGACCTCTTCCTTCGCCTCTGTCCGGCGCCCACGATTGGTGTGACCGGGACCAAGGGCAAGACGACGACGTCCGCCCTCACGGCCGCCCTGCTCGCCGCGGACCCGGCGCACCCGGCCGTGCTCGGCGGCAATATCGGGATCCCGCTCGTGGAATGCCTGCCCGCGCTGACTCCCGGGCACCGGGTCGTCATCGAGCTGTCGGAGCTGCAGTTGCCCACGCTGTCGCGCGGGACGACCGTGGCGGTGTACACGAATGTCACCGCTGATCACCTGGATCGGCACGGTTCCGTGGACGCCTATCGGCGGGTCAAGCGGCGGCTCGCCGAGCTCGTCGACCCGGCCGGTGCGCTCGTGCTCAACGCCGACGACCCCGAGGTCGCTGGCTATGCGGCCGTCCAGCGCGGATCGGTGCTCACCTATCGCCTCGACCGGCCGGACCCGGGTGGGCTCGGCGTGGTCGACGACTGGATCGTCGCAGACGGGGTCGTGGCGCTGCCTGCGGCCGGCAACGGGCCGGCCGCCGTGAAAACGGATGGACGGATCATGCCCGTCGCCGAGCTGGCGATTCCCGGGCGCCACAACGTCTCGAACGCCCTCGCCGCCATCGGCGCCGCCCTGCTGTTCGGGGTCCCAGCCGCGGCGATCCGGGCCGCGGCCGCCGCGTTCAGCGGCGTTGAGCACCGCCTGGAAACGGTCGCAGTCGCGAACGGCGTCCGCTATGTGAATGACTCGCAGGGAACCCAGCCGGACGCCGTGATCGCGGCGTTGCGGGCCTATCCCGCGCCGGTCGTCCTCATCGCCGGAGGCCGCGACAAGGGCGTGGACCTTGCCGGCCTTGCGGCGGTGGTCGCCGAACGGGCGGCCGCGGCCGTCCTCATCGGGGAGTCCGCGCCCGCGCTTGCCGCGTTGTTCCGCAGCGCCGGCCTGCGGCGCGTCGAGCACGCCGTCTCGCTTGATGCGGCCGTGGCCGCCGCCGCCGCGCTTGCCCGGTCGGCAGCGGCGCAGAGCGGCGCGTCATCCGCCGGTTCGGCCGGCCCAGCGGTCATTGCCACGGTCCTGTTGTCGCCCGCCGCGGCCAGCTTCGACCAGTTCGAGGACTATGCGGCCCGCGGACGCGCCTTCCGGGCAGCCGTCGCCCGGGTCATTGCCGCGGGGGTGTCCTGATGGGCGTCGCCGGGCGGTCGCTGCGCGGGCGGGCGGCCACGCTGGACGCCGGGTCGCCCGGGACGGTCGATGCCCCCGCATTCGAGGTCCGGGGCCATGTCCGCCGGCGGGCAGGGGGAGCGCACGCCAACGTGCTCCGGAGGGATCGCCACCAGCCGGACTGGACGATCCTGATCGCGGTGATCGCGCTCTCGGCGATCGGAATCCTGATGGTCTATTCCTCATCGGCGATGCGGGCCTACATCCAGCAGGACGACACCCTGGCGATCGTGGGGCCGCAGATCCTGTGGGCCGCCCTGGGCGTGCTGGCGATGCTCGTCACGATGCGGCTCGACTATCGCTGGCTTCGCCTCGTTTCGCTGCCCGCCTACCTCGCTGCCGTCGCACTCCTCGTGCTCGTGTTCGTGCCGGGCCTCGGCCGGGTCGTGGGCGGGTCCGCCCGCTGGCTGGTGATCGGCCCGCTGGAGATCGCCAAACTCGCCCTCGTCGTCTACCTCGCCCACTGGATGGCATCGCGCGGCACCCGGATCGGTGGCCTGCGGAGCGGCACCATCCCGTTCCTCCTGATCACCCTGCCGGCCATCCTTCTCGTGTTCCGCGAGCCGG
The DNA here is from genome assembly GCA_015661135.1 of Chloroflexota bacterium. Taxonomy (GTDB): domain Bacteria; phylum Chloroflexota; class Limnocylindria; order Limnocylindrales; family CSP1-4; genus UBA5189. Next base: position 4,506 of record JACVXW010000209.1, on the reverse strand, counting down.
ACCTCGGGACCACCATCGTCATCACAGGGACCGTGTTCACGATGTTCTTCGTCGCCGGGGCAAGCCTCTTAAAGTTCGGTGCGATCGGCATCGCCGGCGTGCTTGCGACGCTGGTCGTGGGCCTGCGCGAGTACCAGCTGGTTCGCATCCGGACCTTCCTCGACCCGTGGCAGGATCCGCTCGGGGCGGGGTTCCACACCATCCAGGGCCTCCTCGCCCTCGGCCTCGGCGGGATCATGGGGACCGGGCTGGGGGAGAGCAAGCTCGCCGGCGGCCTGTATCTGCCGAACGCCTGGAACGATTTCATCTTCGCGATCATCGGCGAGGAGTTTGGCTTCGTGGGCGCCGGTGGGATCGTCCTGCTGTTCGGATTGATCGCCTACGCGGGCATTCGAACGGCGCTCCGTGCTCCCGACACATTCGGGGCCCTGCTGGCCGTCGGGATCACGGCCTGGATCTGCATCCAGGCGTTCATCAACATCGGCGTCGTGGTTGCGCTCCTGCCGGTGACCGGGATCACTCTCCCGTTCATCAGCGCGGGCGGCTCGTCGCTCATCATCAGCTTCGCCGCCGCCGGGATCCTGCTGTCGATCTCCCGGGAGACGGTGGAGCGCACGAAACAGGAGACCGATGCGCCTGCTGATCGCGGGCGGGGGAACGGGCGGCCACATCTTCCCGGCCCTCGCCGTCGCGGACTGCCTTCGTCGCCGGCCGAATCCACCTGACATCCGCTGGATCGGCGGGCACCGCGGCCTCGAGGACAAGGTGGTCCACGAGGCCGGACTTCCCATGCGCCGGCTGCTGCTCCGCTCACTCCGAACGGTCGATCGCGACGTCCATCTCGTGGCCGACCCCATCCGCCTCGCCCTGTCGGTGCCGCAGGCACTCATGCTGCTGGCCCGGGATCGGCCGGACGCCGTCTTCACGACCGGCGGCTACGTCGCGATCCCGGTCCTCATCGCGGCCCGCGTGCTGGGGATCCCCGCGCTCCTCTGGGAGGGCAACGTCATCCCCGGGCGGAGCGTGCGTGCCATCGCCGGGCTCGCGGCGGCGGTCGCCGTCTCGTTCGCGGCCACCTGCCGGGCGCTGGCAACAGGGCGGCGCTGTTACGAGACCGGCACGCCCATCCGTAGCCTGCGGGCCGTCGACGGCCTTGCCGCGCGGGACCGGCTCGGGATCCCGCCCGGCCGGCGGCTCCTGCTCATCTTCGGCGGGTCGCAGGCCGTTCGAAGGTTCAACGATGCCGTTGCGGACGTCCTGCCGGAGCTCGTCGGGCGATGCCATGTCATCCACGTGACCGGTGACGACGGCTACGCTGAGGCCCTCGGCAACCGCGAGCGGCTGCCGACCGAACTCCGAGCGCACTACCGGCCGGAGCCGTTCCTGCGCGAAGACATGCCGATCGCCCTTGCCGCCGCGGATCTGGTGATCGGCCGGGCCGGCTCCTCGACCATCGCCGAGGTCACGGCGATGGGCCTGCCGATGGTCGTGGTTCCGTATCCGCACGCGGGCGGCCACCAACGGGCCAACGCAGCGCAGATGGCGGCGTCGGGCGCGGCCCGCCTCGTCGAGGACGACGAGTTTGACGGCCGGGCTCTCCTCGCCGCGGCCGCGCTCCTGGACGAGCCCGCGACGCATGCGGCGATGGCCGCGCAGTCGCGCGCGCTCGGGCGCCCTGGCGCCGCGCAGGCGGTTGCGACCATCCTCGTGGCGCTCGCCGAGCGACGCCCGCTGCCGGTCCCGGGCGAGATCGAGCGGATCACCCGCGGCGAGGACGCATGACCGAGGCGAATGCGCCCAGGGCCGGGAGCTTCGATCCGGTCGCGGTCAGTGCCGAGATCGCCCGCAGGTCCACAACGCATTCGAGTTGCGCGGCCTCGTCCGCTTCGCCCGCGCCCGGGGCATCCCGATGTTCCTGCTTGGCCGCGGGAGCGATCTCGTGGTCTCCGACCGTGGATTCCGGGGGCTCGTGATCCATGTCCGTGCCGAGGAAACGCGGACGGATGGGACCGGGTACTTCGCGGGTGCCGGCGTCCAGATGGCGCGGGCAGCAACGGAAACGCAGCGGGCCGGCCTCACGGGCCTCGAATTCGGGCTGGCCATCCCCGGGACCGTCGGCGGCGCCGTTTGGGCGAACGCGGGCGCCCACGGCTCGGACATGGCGTCGGTCATCGAATCCGTGGACGTTCTTCTCGCCGATGGCTCGGAGGCTCGCCTGCCGGTCGCAGATCTCGGGTTTGCCTACCGCGATAGCCGGTTCAAGCACGCCTCGTCACCCGCGCCGGTCATCCCGGGCAACGCGACGCCTGGTCCGGGCGAGGTCATCGTGGCGGCCACCTTCCGGCTCGAACCTGCGTCGCCTGAGCAGATCAGGGAGCGCCTCGACGAGATCCGTCGCTGGCGCCAGGCCCACCAGCCGCTCGGCCTGCCGTCCGCCGGGAGCGTCTTTCGCAACCCGGAAGCCGGCCCGTCCGCCGGGGCGCTCATCGACGCGGCCGGCCTGAAGGGCCATCGAATCGGTGGTGCGACCGTGTCGGAGAAGCATGCCAACTTCATCGTCGCCGAGCGGGGTGCCAGCGCCACCGACGTCCGCCGGCTCGCCGACGAGGTCCGTGCGACGATTCGGGCGACCGTCGGCGTCGATCTCCAGTTCGAGGTCGAGTTCGTCGGCGACTGGGCGGGCTGGCCCTGGCCCGTGACACCGGGAGGCAGCGCCGACGCATGACGAGCCCCTCGACTCCACATCCGCCGGTCGTCGTGCTCCTCGGCGGTCCGTCCGCCGAGCACGACGTATCGATCGTGTCGGGCACCGCGATCGCGTCTGCCCTCCGGGCGGACGGACTCAATGTCCGCGAGATCGTGATCGATCTCGATGGTCGCTGGTGGTGGCTGCCCGCCGATCATGAGCGCGGCGCCCACCCGCCCGCTGCCTACGACGACCCGGCCGCCCTCGGGGCGGAGGGGCCCATCACCGTCGGTGCGGCGATCGACCGGCTTGCCGCCGCGGAGCCGCCGCCGATCGCCTTCATCGCCCTGCACGGGCCATTCGGCGAAGACGGCACGGTCCAGGCCCTGCTCGACGCCGTCGGGGTCGCCTATACCGGGTCCGGCGTGCTCGGCTCGGCGATCGGCATGGACAAGTCGATGCAGAAGCGCATCTGGCGCGGACTCGGCCTGCCGGTCGTCGACTGGCGGGAGATCCGGGTGGCCCGCTGGCGGGCCGATCCGGCAGCCGTCCTCGGTGAGCTCGAGGCCTTCGCGGCGGGCACGCCCCGGGCCGAAGGGCGGCTCATGGTGAAGCCGGCCCGCCTCGGCAGCTCCGTCGGGATGACCCCCGCGCACGGACCATTGGAGCGGGCCGAGGCGCTGGATCTCGCCTTCCGGTACGACACGCTGGCCGTCGTTGAGATCTACCTGGCGGGCGCCCGCGACCTCGAGATCTCCGTCATCGGGTCCGATCCGCCGCTCGGGATCTATGGCCCCGGCGAGATCGTGGCCGGCCGCGAATTCTACGACTACGCCGCGAAGTACACGCTGGGGCTCTCGGCAACCTCCACGCGGGCGTCGGTGAGCGACGCCCTCCGGACCACCCTCCAGAAGCTCGCCAGGGACGCCTATCGATCGGTCGGCGCGGAGGGCTTCGCCCGGGTCGACTTCCTCGTCCGTGACGACGAGCCCTACCTGTCGGAGATCAACACGATCCCGGGGTTCACACCGATCAGCCTCTTCCCGACGATGCCGGCCGAGGGCGGCCTGGACTTCACCGCCGTCTGCAGACGCGCCCTTGACCTCGGGTTGCAGCGGCACGCCGAGCGGGCCGCGACCCGGCTCACCCCGGCCGACCTGCCTCGATGAGCAACGCCCCGTGAGACTCCCCGGGCGTCGTCGCGATCTCGATCGCGGCGCCAGGTCGTCGCGCCCCGCGGGCCCGGCGGCGCGGCCGGGTCGGCGCTCAGGGCGGCACGGACAAGCGGCCGACAACGCGACCCCGGGTGGCTACCCGGGCCCGGCCGGGCGGGGGCGGCCGCGACCCAGATTCACGCCTTCCCGCGCCGCCGCCGTTCTTGGGATCCTCGCCTCCGTCGGCTCGGTCTATGGCCTTGTTTCGACGCCGGCGTTCACGCTCGCCCGGACCGAGATCCCTGAGCTTCGCTGGACGTCCCGGGCCGAGATCGAGACAGCGGTGGCCGTGGTATCGGGCACGAACCTCTTCGCGCTGGCCGCAGCGCCGGTCGAGGCTCGCGTGGAGGCGCTGCCGGGAGTCGCTGCCGCGACTGTCATCGTCTCGCTGCCGGACACGATCGTCGTGCGGATCGAGGAGCGTGCCGCGATCCTCGCCTGGTCCGTGGGCGAGCGGCGGTTCCTGGTTGACCGCGCGGGCGTCCTCTTCGCAGTGGCGGAGCCCGGAACGTTGACCGCGGCCGCGTTGCCGGTGATCGGTGACAGCCGTCCGGCCGCCGAATATCTCGGGGTCGGCGATGTCCTCGACCCGATCGACCTCGATGC
>JACVXW010000208.1 GCA_015661135.1 Chloroflexota bacterium | reverse complement strand
GTCGTACCGGCTGGTGTCGTGATCGTCAGCGGCTGGCCGGAGGCGGTGTAGGTCAGGGTGGTGGCCTGGCTCACGGGATTGATGATCGTGGTCACATTGCCCACGCCATCGTAGGTCAAGCTGGTCATGTGGCTGAGCGGGTCGGTCACACTCGTCATCTGGTTGAACGTGGGCTCGTACGTGACGGTCGTGGTCACGGCCTGAGCGGTCCCAGCGAGACGAGTGAGGGTGAGGGGATTACCCTTGGTGTCGTAGGCCAGGTCGGTGTGGCGGCCCAGGGCGTCCGTCATGGAGGTCACGAGGTTGCTCGTGGCATCGCGAACATAGGTGGTCGTCTGGGCGATGGCGCTGCCATGGGCCCGCGTGTCCGTCAGCGAGTAGCCGGCCGCGTTGAAGGTCAGCCGGCGCGCGGTCCCGCGCGGGTCGGTGATATCCGTTTGGGTGATCTTGCCCTGCCCGTCCACCGTGTAGGCGAACTGGAAGGTCGTCCCGTCGACCTGGGTCTGGCTGACGACCCGCCGGTTCTGGAGATCCCAGACGTTGGTCAGATACGTGATGTTCCGCGCGTCGGTGATGGTCTGGATGAGCGCGTACTGTGCGCCCTGGGGGTGGTAGCTGTATCGGGTCACGCCCCCGCCGGCATCGGTCACGGTCGTGAGGCGGAACTGCGCGTCGTACGTGTACGAGACCGTGCGCCCCAGGTTGTCGCGGATCTGCTGGACGACGCCGTAGGTCACATCATTGGTGAAGTCCACCCAGCGCCCATTGGGCGAGGTGATCCGGGTGATGAGGTCCCCATACGTGCCGATGCCGGTGCGGCTCACGGTGAGCTGGTTGCCGACCCGGTCCCGAATGCCCGTGAGCGGGGTGCCGAGATGGCCGTACGCCGCGAACTGATAGATCGTCCCGTCCGTGACGGTGATGTCCCACCCCGGGCGCGCCGCATTCCACCGGAGCACGGAGGCGTAGAAGCCTGTCGGCGTCACCGGCGCGCCCACCGTGCCCGTATGCTCCATGACGGCGCCGACCTGGTCGGTGCCGGGCGAGGTCCGGCGGTAGTGGATCTGCGAGCCATTGGCCAGCACCAGGTCGGCAAAGGTGAAGGTCGTGTAGTCGCCGACGAGCATCATCTGGTAGAAGTGGCTCTGCCCCGGGCCGAACTCGCCACCGCGGCGGATCGCGTCGTTCTGCCGGTACTCCCGCTTGATCACGATGGGGATCACGTCGGGCAGCACCAGGTCCACCTTCTCCATGGTGAAGATCCCGGTCGCGAGGTCCACGGGCTCGCCGGCCCGGGTGCCGCCGGGTTTGACGGCCGCGAACGCGAAATTGGCCGGGAGCCCCAGGGGGAAGAAGCAGGTGACGCGGTGGAACTCCACCCCGGCATCGGGAATGATCTGCGTGCCGTCCACACTCACCACCCCCTGGCCGTACACGAACCAGCCCTTGGCCGGCTCATAGCTCTGGAGCCCCACCTGCGTGCCGGCAGGCAGCCCGTCGACATTCGGGAGGATGATCCGCACGCCTTCCGAATTCGGCGTGCCGTCGGGTTGCTGGACGAGAGCGCCGTGGGCCTGCGGGGTAAATGAGAACGTCGACCCTTGGGGCAGGGGGAAGGGCGGCCGGTCCACCGGGATGCGCGTGAGCGGGATGGAACGGAGGGGCCCGCCTGCGGTCTGGAGGATCACATTGCCGGGGATACGGATCTCGAGGCCCGGGATCAGCGGGGTCGTCGCCACCATCGGCCCGGGCGTGGGCACGGGGATGGCCGTCGCGTTGCGCGTGTCGAGCAGCGGCATCCAGATCGTGAAGGGGAGGACCGTCGTCTCGCGCTCCTCGATGTCGACGTAGTACTCGAAGATCGCGTAGCTCCGCCCCGGCCGATTGGCCGTCGAGCCGTCCATGACGAGCACCTGGTCGCCGGCGGCGATATTGGCGAGGAGGAAGCGCCCGGTCTGGTCCGTGCGGACTCCGCGGTCGCCGATCTTGAGCGTGGCCTGGGCCAGCGGCTCGCCGTTCAGGCGCAGCATTTGGCCCGAGAGCGCTGTCACCCCGCGCGGCGCCTTGAGCGGTGGCAGTTTCTGCCAGGGCGAGCAGGGCAGGCCATCGCAGAGGGGTCCGTGCCACTCCCATTCGTCCGTCTCGCCCGGCGCGCCCGGCGTGACAGCATTGACGGGATGGAAGTGGCCCTTGGCCATCGGCGCCAACGACACGGGCACGCCGCCGCCGCTGCTCGCCGGCGGGGCCGCCGTCTGGAAGACCACGCTCGTGAATGGGACGAGGAGGCCCGTCACATCCACCGCGCCGTTCACTGTCACGGTGTACGTGGTGCCGGGCGTCAGCGCGGCGCGCGGGCTCACGAAGACGAGTCGTCCCGCCTCGGCAGCGACGACCGTGACGGGCTCGGGACCGAGAGCCCCGCTCAGCATGACCGTGCCGGCCGTCGTCGGATCCACCCGGAGCGGCTTCGAGAAGCGGAGCGCCAGCAGGCTGTCCGTCGGCACGTCCACGCTGCCCGACACCGGATGCGAGGCCTCGAGCCTCGGGCTGTCGCTCGGATCGGGTGACGCGGGCGGGACCGTGAGAGGCGCGAAGCCGGGTTGCGCGGGATCGAAGAGCTCGCCCGTGGTGAGCTCGGCGCCAGCCGCATCCACGCCGCCCCAGATCAGCACCCGGCCGTCGGACAGGAGGCTCGCCGTGGCCCCACGCCGCGGAGTTGTGAGCGGCGCCGGCACCGACTCCACGGCCTGCGTCAGCGGATCGAAGAGCTGGGCGTCGCCGAGTACCTGCCCCGCTGGCGAGACGCCGCCCACCACGAGAACGCGGCCGTCCGTGAGCAGGGTTGCCGAGTGATAGGCCCGCGGCGTCAGGGCCGCGGAAGACATCGTATGAGAGATCTGGGCATGGAAGCCCAGGGTGGCGGCGTCGTAGTGCTCGAGGGCGGGCACGATCTGGCCATCGGGTCCGAGGCCACCCAGCACGAGGACCCCGCCTTCGGGGAGCACCGTCG
>JACVXW010000207.1 GCA_015661135.1 Chloroflexota bacterium | reverse complement strand
ATCCGCCCGACCTCAAGGCTGCCTACCTCGCGAACGTCGCGTCGCGCGAGGACGACGCCCGGGCGGTGCTGACCAAGATCGAACTCGGCGAGGGTGACGCGGGGATCGTGTACGCCACCGACGCCGTGGCGTCGACTGTGGTGTCCGAGATCGCGATCCCGGTCGGCGCACAGGTCACCGCCGTCTACGCCGGCGTCGTCATTGCCGGGAGCCGGGAGCGCGAGGCGGCCCATGCGTTCCTCGACTGGCTTCGTAGCGCAACTGCGCTCGCGATCCTCGCCGAGTTCGGCTTCGAGGCGCCGCCATGATCCGCCGGATCGCCGTGCTGGGTGCCGCCGCCCTGCTCGCCGTCTTCCTCGCCGGGCCGGTCGTCAACCTCGTGCTTCGGGCACTCGAAGGTGGCGGGCTCGGTAGAGCGCTGGGCAGCGCAACCGTCCGCGACGCCCTGGCCCTGAGCCTCGGAACGACGGCGGTAAGCCTTGTCATCGCCATCGCGATCGGAACGCCGCTGGCCTACGTGCTGGCCCGGCGCCGCTCCCGCTGGAAGGGACTCCTGGAGCTGGTCGTTGACCTGCCGATCGTGCTCCCGCCCTCGGTCGCGGGACTCGCGCTCCTGCTCGTCTTCGGCCGCCGCGGGGCGCTCGGCGATTCGCTCGAGGCGTCCGGGCTCGCGGTGCCGTTCACAACGATCGCGGTGGTCCTGGCCCAGGTCTTCGTGGCGGCGCCGCTCTACGTCAGGTCTGCCCGAGCCGGGATCGAACGCGTGCCACGCGACCTGGAGGACGCTGCCCGGGTGGATGGGGCGACGGAGTTCGGCGTCTTCCGGTACGTCATGGTGCCGCTGGCGGCGCCGGCGCTCGCCGCCGGGCTCGTGCTGACGTGGGCGCGGGCCCTGGGGGAGTTCGGCGCGACGATCCTGTTCGCCGGCAACGTCGTCGGTCGGACCCAGACCCTGCCGCTCGTCGTCTACGCCGAATTCCAGGCCGGCGACCTCGAAGCCGCGATCGCGGCGTCCGTCGTCCTCGTCCTCGCCGCGGTAGTCGTACTCGGCGGGGTGCGGCTGGCGAGGCGCGGTTCGCTGGTGGACGTGTCGAATGGCAGTTAGCGGGCAGGTCGCGCCTGGCTGACGACATCCCCGTACTCGGGATGGCGGGCCAGGAAGGCGAGGATGAACGGGCACTTCGGCGTGACACGGATGCCGCTCGCGCGGGCCTCGTCGAGGACATGGCGCACCAGCGCCACGCCGATCCCCTGCCCCTCGTACGCCGGCAGGACCTCAGTGTGCACGAGGATCCTGCGGGCCCCGGCAAGGCGGTACTCCATGAACCCCGCCAGCGTATTGCCGAGAAGGGCCTCGTAGCGGCTCAGATCGGGGCAATCCACGATGGCGAGGGCGGGCTCGATCACCCGCGGACGATACCCGACTTCAGCGGGGCCTCACCGTCGCCGTCATAGCCTCCCGCCGACTGAACCGGTGGGTATCGCCGCATGAAGGCCAGGGCGCCGGACTGTCCATCGAGGTTGCCGGGCGCTCGACGGCGGGCGACGGTCAAGACCTCCATCGAGAATCCGCACCGCCCTCACAGGATCTCCACACGCCGGCCGCAGCATGCCCGTCAGGCCGGATCGAGCGACGAACCGGCAGTGACACTCGAAAGGTAGTGGCGCCCAGATGCGGTTCTTCAGACTTCTCGGCGGGCTCGTGGCGATCGCGCTCGCGATCGGCCTGGCCGGCTCGCTCTTCCAGGCCGGCTACATGGCCGGGCTGACCGCCGACGGGGCGGGGCCCGTCGGCGTTCCGCCATACGGCTGGCACACCTTCGGGTGGGGCTTCGGCGGCGGAATCTTCCATCTCCTCGGCTCGATCTTCGTGCTCTTCCTGGTGATCGGTCTGCTCAAGGCCGCCTTTTGGGGCGGGCATCGCGGTTCGTGGACGCACGGCCCTCGCGACTCGTGGGGACCGGGCGGGCCCGATGACCACCACCGCTTCGAGCCATGGAAGGACCGGGCTCGTGTGGTTCACGACGAATGGCACCGCTCGGCGGAGGGATCGTCGAGCGGATCGACCGCGCGGCCGTCAGGCGCTGACCCGGGCCCGACGACCTCGACCTGACCTGCCGAGCACGAGAACCCGGGGCGGCCGATGCCGCTCCGGGGTTTCGGACCGCCGCGGCGACTACCATCCGAGATCGCATGCCGACCATCCTCGTCGTCGATGATGAACCCAAGATCGTGGACCTCGCTCGCGACTACCTCGTGCACGCGGGCTTCATGGTCGTGACAGCCGGCGACGGCATGACCGCGCTGGACCTCGTTGCCGAACGGGCGCCCGACCTCGTCGTCCTCGATCTCGGGTTGCCCGGGATCGACGGCCTGGAGGTCACCCGGCGCCTCCGCCATCGAGGCAACGTGCCGATCGTGATGCTGACCGCCCGCGACGAAGAGCTTGACAAGGTCCTGGGCCTTGAGCTCGGCGCCGACGACTATCTGACGAAGCCGTTCAGCCCGCGCGAATTGGTGGCCCGGGTTCGGAGTGTGCTCAGGCGTGCCGAACCGAGGCCGACCGCGTCGGCCGGTGATGACCCCGGGCGGGACGGCCTCCTGAAGGCCGCCGATGTCGTGATCGATGAGGGCCGGATGCGGGTCGAGGTGGGCGGCCGGGCGGTGGAATTGACACCGACCGAGTTCCAGCTGCTCGTCGCCCTCGCGCGCCGGCCCGGTCAGATCCGCACGCGGTCCCAGTTGCTCGACGCCGTCCACGGGGTGGCGTTCGAATCCTACGAACGGGCCATCGACACGCATGTCAAGAACCTTCGGCGAAAGCTGGAGCCGGAACCTCGTGTTCCCCGGTACATCCTCACGGTCCACGGCGTGGGGTATCGCTTTGCCGATGACCGCGATGGCTGACGGGCGAGCCTGGCGCGGGCGGCCACCCCGCCATCGCCCGCCATGGTGGCCGGCAAACGAGGCCTGGCCGCCGACGGATTCTGCCGGCCGGCCGATCTGGATGGGTCGTCG
>JACVXW010000206.1:2217-6131 GCA_015661135.1 Chloroflexota bacterium | reverse complement strand
TCTGCCACGACGTCGCGGAAGACGGGCAGGCGGCTGCCGGCAGCTGCCGGGATGTGGAGGCCCGCCTGGTGCATGAGCGCGAGGAGGCCGAGGGTCCGAAGTGTCACGGTCTTCCCGCCGGTGTTCGGACCGGTCACGACGAGTGCGGTGAACCCGTCACCGAGGCGGATGTCGATGGGGACGACCTTCCCGGTCAGGCCCGGATGGCGCGCCGACAGCAGCTCCACCGTTGTCCGATCCGCCGTTGCCGCGCGGACTCCACTCATGTCGGCCGCCAGTTGCGCCTTGGCCGCCCAGAAGTCGAACCGGGCGAGGGCCTCGAGGGTCTCGCGGAGCTGGGCCGCGTGGGCCGCAACGAGCGCCGACAACTCGTCGAGAATCCGCCCGACCTCCTCCTCCTCGGCAAGCTGGGCCTCGCGCCAGGCGTTGCCGAGCTCCACGATGACGAGCGGCTCGACGAACAGCGTCTGGCCGGAGCCCGAGGCGTCGTGGACGATGCCCTTCACGCGGCCTCGGGCGTCGGCCCGGACCGGAACGACGTATCGCCCATTCCGGAGCGTGACGATCGGCTCCTGGAGCGCACTGCCAAGCTCGGAACTCACGAGCGTGTCGAGCCTGCGCCGGAGGCGATCGAACGTGATCCGGACGGCGTTCCGAAGCCCGCCGAGGCGCGGCGATGCGGTATCGAGCAGCTCGCCGGCAGGGTCGAACGAACGGGCGAGCGTCGACCGGATCGCAGGCAGCCCATGCAGTTCGCGCGAGAGAGAGCGCAGCAGCGGTCGGCGATCCTCGGCCAGCGCTGCCTGGAGCCGGGTCGCTCCTTCGAGGGTTTCCCCCACCCCAAGGAACTGGGCCGGGTCCAACCGGCCGCCGCGTGCCGCTCGGTCGATCCACGGACCGATGTCGTGGGCAGCTCCGATGCCGACCCCCGGCCGTTCCTCGAGGAGGGACCGGGCCTCGTCCGTCTCATCCAGTGCCCGGGCCACGAGAGTCGCATCCGACATCGGCACCAGCGCCTCGGCAAGGCGCCGGCTCGGGGGAAATGAGGCGTGGCCCGCTAGCCGGTCACGAACGGACGGGAACTCAAGGATGCTGATTGATCGGTCGTCCACGTCAGCCGTCCATCGGCAGCACGGCGTCCAGGCGATGCCGCACCAGGGTCGGGCCGGACAGATCCACGAACCGGTACGCCAGCGTCGTCCAGGGCGTGCCCGCATAGGCGATGCCGATCCGAGGCCCGGACGCAGCTTGGACCGGGCGAGCGCCGGCAGGGGGTGCTTCCAGGCGAAGTGGCGAATGCGGATCGCAGAGGTCGAGGCCCGTGGCCGCGCGATCGACGGAAAACGCGGCGGCAACCAGACCCGGCCCCGTGGCGAGCCGCTCGTCCGGCGTTCGCCGGCTCGGCCGCGCCGGGCGAACCGTTCGGGCGCGCGCAGTCCGCAGGTGGTCGATCGCCGCGCGCATGGCCGCTGCTCCTGCGAGTGGCTCGACCCCTCGAATCAGCACGGCGCCCGCCTGCCCAACAGGTTCGGTGACCACGTTCAGGCAGTCGTACATCCCATAGACAAGGTACACGTAGGCCAGGCCGGGCGGTCCGAACATCGGGGCGGCGCGTCCGGTCGCACCCGAGCGGGCGTGCGACGCGCGATCCTCCGGTCCCAGGTACGCCTCGACCTCGACGATCCTTCCGACCCGCAGCGTTGCGTCGGCCGACGCATCACGGACCAGGTGCGCCCCGAGGAGCCTGCGCGCCGCGTCGAGTGTGGCGGCCCTCAGGAGATCGCGCGGGAATGACGAGCCGCCTGGTGGCCTCAGCCCGCTCAGGTCCTGAAGACGTCCTTGACGGCCGACGGGAAGATGCCTCCGAGGACCGCGAGGATCACCGGCACGACCTGATCTCGCACGAGCGAGGCGGTGATCGACGTGTCCATGATCTCGTGGATGTCCCGGATGAACAGGAACTCGGCGCTCGTTGCATCCCGCCCCACCGTGAGGAAGAACGGATCGGTGATGAGGAAGAATGCCGCGAGGATGAGGACGGACTGAAACACTCCCAGGACACCGCCGAGGATCTCGTCGACGATCGTGTACTTGGGGAAGAGCGGCACCGGCTTGTAGAACAGCTGGGCGGCAATCGCGGCCCCAATGGAGCCGGCGAGGAACACCGCGCCGAACGCGATCATCTGGTTGTACTCGGCGGGATACTGGGTCCAGTTCTCGGTGAGAAATGATCCCAGCGGAGCCCGCACCTGCGCCGCGACCAGGAGCGAGAGCAGGATCGAGGCGATGCCCAGGAGGCGCCGGATCGTCCCCTGCATGAAGCCGATGATGAACATGCCGAACACGGCGAAGAAGACGAGAAGATCGATGGCCTCGACGGAGGTGACGACCTCGACGACGTCCACGCTGCTCAACTCCCCTGCCCGGGCCTTCGCCACCGATCAACACGGACCCTTGTCCCCGGCGGGCACAGGGTAGCAGCGTGGTCTTGATCGCCGCAACCGGGGCAGCTGACGCACCCCGCCCTGGCGCGCAGAAGCCGGTTCAACTCCGGATCCTGCCCCCGGCCGCTTCGAGCGCGTTCGTGACGGCCGCCATGGCACCGTCGATCTCCGGTTCCGTGAGGGTTCGATCCCCTGCCGAGAAGCGCAGTCGGAACGCCAGGCTTCGGGCATCAGGCGGCAGGTTCGCCCCGCGGTAGACATCGAACAGGCGGACTGCGCGAAGGAGTGGACCGGCAGCGGCCGCGATGATCGCCGCGAGCGAGGCGCTCGAGAGATCCTCATGGGCCACGACGGCGAGGTCGCGCTCCACATCCGGGTACCGTGATGGCGCAACGGCTCGCGGGACCGGCAGTGTCCCGACGCTGAGACCCCGGATCGAGACCTCGGCGACGACGACGCGGCCGCGCAGATCCCACGCAGCGGCAGTGCGGGGATCCAGCTCGCCGACACGGCCCGGATGCAGGAGCGGCTCGTCGGTGAGCGCCGTCCAGACCGGCGCCTCGAACCCGAGATGGCGGGCGATGACTTCCAGGATCCCCTTTGCGTCGTCGAGGTCGGCGTCGCGTGCCGGCCGCGACCATGCCGGCCGATCGAACGAACCGACGAGGGCGAAGCCCAGCCGCCACCACTCGCGCGGGCGGGACTCCACCCGTCCGTAGCCCTTGCCGATCTCGAAGACAGCGATATCGGTGCGGCCGCGCCGCTGGTTGGATCCCACGACGTCAAGGAGGCTCCCGAGGAGCCCCTGACGCAGGACCGAATGATCCGCCGAGAGCGGGTTCGTCACCACGATCGGGTGGCCGCCCTCGGGCTCCTCTCCCTCCGCGGGCTCACTCCGGGACGACCAGGCGGCCCGTTCGAGGTCGCTCGGAGCGACGAGCGCGTGCGTTGCGACCTCATGCAGCCCCGCGCCCGCAAGCAGCCCGCGGACGCCGTCACGCAGCTCCAGCGGCGATGGGCGGAATTCGGGCAGTGTGGTGTCCGGAAGCGTGCCCGGGATCCGATCGTAGCCGTGGATGCGCGCGATCTCCTCCGCAATGTCGGCCTCGATCGCAAGATCGCGCCGCCAGCCGGGTATCAGCGCGACCAGCAACTCGGAGCCGTCTGCCGGCACTTCAAGCGCCTGGTCCCCAAGCGCCACCGGGACCATCGCGGGCCCTGCCGGCGCGTCCAGGACCTCGATGCCGACGGCTTCCAGGAGCCGCCGCTGATCTGCCGGCTCGAGTGCCGTTCCGAGGAGCCGGTTCACCCGGGCCGGGCGGAACGCGACGCGGCCGGCCGGCAGATCGCCGGGGTTCGTGTCGACCGCGCCCGGCGCGACGGTGCCGCCCGCCCATTCGGCGACGAGCTGTGCGGTCCGGTCCGCACCGAGACGCGCCAGTCGATGCTCCTGGCCCTTCTCGAAGCGCA
>JACVXW010000206.1:0-2172 GCA_015661135.1 Chloroflexota bacterium | reverse complement strand
GCGGATGCTGATGGGGTCGAAGATCGCCGATTCCACGAATACGTCACGCGTCGTCTCGCTGACTTCCGAGTCCGCGCCGCCCATGACCCCCGCGATGCCGAGCGGCCCGACCGGATCGGCGATCAGGAGGGTCTCCGGATGGAGTTCGCGGTCAACGTGATCCAGCGTCGTGAGCCGCTCGCCGGCCCTCGCCCGGCGGACGACGATCCGGCCATCGTGGACGGCCGCGGCGTCGAACGTGTGGATCGGCTTGCCCAGCTCGAGCATCACGTAATTGGACGCGTCTACGACGTTGCTGATCGGTCGAACGCCCGCCGCCAGCAGGCGCATCTGGATGCGGTCCGGCGAGGGCCCAACCTTGACCCCCTGCACCCACCGTCCCACGAAGCGCGGGCAGAGGGCGGGATCCTCCACCTCGACCTGCAGCCGCTGATCCGTGGGGATGCCGCCCTCGGCGATCTCGACGGTCGGCGAGCGCAACGGCCTCCCGACGATCGCGGCGACCTCGCGGGCAAGCCCCAGGATCGACAGGGCGTCGCCGCGATTCGGCTTGACGTCCACGTCCAGGACTACATCGCCGTAGAGATCCGCGAGCGCGACTCCGAGCGGGGTGTCGCCCGGCAGGATCAGGATCCCGTCACCGTCCCCGGTCAGCCGCAGCTCGTCGCCCGAGCACAGCATTCCGTTGCTGACGACACCCATCTTCTCGGTCCGCTCGATGCGCCGATCACCGGGCAGGACCGCTCCCGGCAGGGCCACGGGGATCCGCTGGCCCGGCGCGATGTTCGTGGCCCCGCAGACGATCTCGAGCGGCTCGCCCGCGCCGACACTGACGAGCGTCAGCGACAGCCGGTCCGCCCGTGGATGGCGATCGACGGCCAGCAACTCGCCGACGACGACATTCCGCCACTCCAGCCCGCGACGCTCGATGCCCTTGACCTCCATGCCCAGGAGAGTCAGGCGTTCGGCCAGGCGCTCGGGCGCAAGGTCGAAGTCGACGTACTCGGCGAGCCACGAGAGCGGCACCTTCATGCGAACTGCTCCAGGAACCGGAGATCGTTCTCCATGAACAGCCGCAGGTCCGTGATGCCGTGCTTGAGCATCGAGATCCGCTCCGGACCCATCCCGAACGCGAAACCCTGGTACCGCTCTGGATCAAGCCCGCCGTTGCGCAGGACGACCGGGTGAACCATGCCGGCGCCGAGGATCGTCATCCAGCCGCTCCGGCCGCAGGCCGGACAGCCGGGGCCACCACACACGAGACACTCGACGTCGAAGGCGACCGACGGCTCCGTGAACGGGTAGTAGCCGGGCCGGAACCGCGTTCGCTTGTTCGCTCCGAACATGGCCCGGGCAAACTGGTCGAGGAGACCCTTGAGGTCGCCCAGCGTGGTCCCCTCGTCCACCATCAGGCCCTCGACCTGGAAGAACTCGAACCCGTGGGACGCATCCACTGCCTCGTATCGGAAGCAGCGTCCGGGCAGCAGCGCCCGGATCGGCGGGCGCATCGCCTGCATCACCCTGATCTGGCCCGGCGAGGTGTGCGTTCGGAGCAGGTAGCCCGGCTGGTCCACGTACAGGGTGTCCCAGAGGTCGCGCGCCGGGTGGTCCGGCGGGATGTTCAGCATCTGGAAGTTGGTCCGGTCATCCTCCACCTCGGGCGACTCGTGGACCACGAACCCGAACTGGCTGAAGATCCGGGCGATGTCCGCCATAGCCTCGATGCTCGGGTGGAGCGAGCCGCGGGCGATGGGCCGACCGGGTGTCGTGACGTCCACGCGCTCCGTGAGCAGGCGTGCCCGCAGTTCGGCGCCGCCGACCGCAGCCGAACGATCCCGAAGTGCGGCTTCCACGGCCTGCCGAATCGTGTTCGCAACTGCCCCGACGCGCGGCCGATCATCGGCCGGCAGCGCCCCGATACCACGCAGGATCCCGGTCAGGCGACCCTTCTTGCCGAGGATCTCCACCTCGAGCGACTCCAGGGCCGCCGTGTCCGGGGCAGCCACAATCTGGGCAAGCGCCTCTGACCGGAGCGCTTCGAGATCACGGGTCAGCTGGGCGAAGTCCATCGTGGGTCCTGGTTCGTCTCGTGCGGGTGGGTTCGATGGTACGGCCTTGGCCGACCGGAATCACGAGCCCTCGATCGTCGGTCGACGTCGAGGGCTTCGCGGT
>JACVXW010000205.1 GCA_015661135.1 Chloroflexota bacterium | reverse complement strand
TCGATGGCGACTCGATGCGAGTCAATCGAACAATTTTCTATCCAGGGATCTTCCTGGTCGCGATCGGCGGCACCGTCGTCGCCGCGGACCTGGGGGTCCTCGACGAGCGATTCCTGACGGGCACCCTTGGCCTCTGGCCGCTCGCCTTGATCGCTCTGGGGCTGGGCCTCATGCTCCGTCGCACGCGGGTAAGCCTGCCTGGCGGGATGCTTGCCGCGGCGGTGCCCGGCCTGCTGCTCGGCAGCGCGTTCGCGGTCGCGCCGAGGTTCGAAGGATTCTGCGGCGCGGGCGCCGCGCCCGAGCGCGTGGTGACCGAACGGGGCACCTTTGACGGGCCGGCCAGCATCTCGGTGACTGCCGACTGCGGGTCACTCGTGGTGTCGACGGCGCCCGGGAGCAGCTGGCAGCTCCAGGCCCGAATGACCGAAGATGGTCGCGCGCCGGTCGTCAGCCGCTCGCCACGGTCGCTCTCGATCGCCTCAACCGGCGCTCATAGTTGGCGGGGCGTCAGCGGAGAGGACTGGGACCTGACGCTGCCGACGAGCGACCTCGATGATCTGTCCCTGGTCGTCAACGCCGGCCGCGGCGACATCGACCTGGCGGAGGCGGCGATCCACCGGCTGTCCGTCGAGGCCAACGCCGCGGACCTCGTCGTCGACGCGTCGGCGGCTTCGCTCAGGAACCTCACCGGCGTCGTCAACGCCGGGCAGCTGTCGTTGCAGCTCCCGGGCGGCGACGTCACGGGATCCCTGAAGGTCGGCGCCGGCAGAGTCCTGGTCTGTGCGCAAACCGGTGTCGGGCTGCGTGTCACGTTCACGGGTGAGGCCCGGGACGTCACGGTTGACGGCCTGGACCAGGAAGGGTCTGTCTGGCAGAGCGCCGACTATTCGTCGGCGGAGCACCGCGCGGACCTGGCGGTCCACGTTGACCTCGGTAGTGTTGAGATCAATCCGATTGGAGGATGCAAGTGAACCGCCGTCTGTATCGTTGCCGCGACGACCGGCGCATCGCCGGTGTGGCCTCGGGCGTGGCCGAGTTCTTCGACCTCGACCCGACCGTCGTCCGGGTGGTGTGGTTCGTGTCGATCTTCTTCGCGGGGCTCACCATCCTGCTGTACATCGCGATGGCGCTCATCGTCCCCCTCGAGCCGATGTCTGACGTCAGCCCGGCGGAGGCCGCCGGCGCGGGTGCTGACCCTGGGGCGGTTGCCGCCGCGGGGCACCGCCACGCGCCGCGCCAGTCCGGGCGACTATCGCTCTTCTTCGGATACGCCCTGGTCCTCGTCGGGATCGTGGCGCTCGTGGATGCGGTTGCCCCTGCATGGGAGTCGTCCCGCTACCTATGGCCGGCGTTCATCATCGGCATCGGAGCGTTCCTCGTCGCCGGCGCGCTACGCCGGGAGCGCAACGGGTCTTGATCGCCGTCGCAGTCCTGGTCATTGGACTGCTCCTGATCCTTGCGGGGCTGGCATCAGCCCGAATCCCCGGTCGAGCGACATTCGCCCGGCCGGGGATCGACCGTTCCCTGGGCACGTCCAACCCGATCCGGGCGTTCGTGCTCTCGCCCATCCATCCGGCGACCTGGTACGCGAACGGCGCGATCGTGCTCGGGCTGTTCACCGGCATCGTGGCGTTTGGGGTCATCGTGGCCCTCGCGTCGACCGGCCTGACGATCCTCCTCGCCGGCGTGGGGGTGCTGTTCATCGCCGCTGCGCTCGAGGGTTCGCGGCTCGTCGCCCGGATCGAGCGCTGGCGGGTGTTCGTCGGCGAGACGACCGGTCCCCTCCCCCACCCGTACCGGCCGCTCCACGGCGGACTCATCGCCGCGCTCCGGGCCGAGTTCCTCGACGAGGCCCGCTGGCGCGACCTCCTGTATGTGGGGGTCAACCTGCCGCTGGCGATCATCGAATTCGTCGTCGTCTCGCTGGTCTGGGCGGTTTCCCTGATCCTCCTCACGCTGCCGGCGTGGTATGACGTGGTACCGGGCGCGTTGCTGTTCGTGGACCTCGGACCCCTTGCAAGTCACGACGCCGGGGTCATCGCCCTGCGCACGGGCCTGGGTGCCGCGCTGCTGCCTGTCGCGGCGTCGCTGTCGCAACTCGTCATCGCCCTCCACCGCGCGGTCGTCTCCGGCCTGCTCTGCACGTCGGAGAGCCGCGAGCTCCGGCACCAGGTGGAGACCCTCAAGAAAAGCCGATCGGCGGTCCTCGATGTCGAAGCGAGCGAGCTCCACCGGATCGAGCGTGACCTCCATGACGGCGCCCAGCAGCGACTCGTCATGCTGACCATGGACCTCGGCCTGGCCGCCGAGCGCATCGACACGGATCCGGCGGCGGCGAAGCAGCTCATCCTCGAGGGGCAGGAGCAGGCGCATCAGGCGCTCGCCGAGATCCGTCGCCTGGTTCGCGGGATTGCGCCGTCCATCCTCCTCGACCGGGGCCTCATGGCGGCGCTGGCGTCGATCTCGGGACGCGGGCCCGTCCCGACCGTCCTCCTTGGCAACCTCGCTCCAGGCGAGCGACTGTCGCCGGCCACGGAGCGGGCGGCCTACTTCGTGGTCACCGAGGCGCTTGCCAACGTCGCCAAGCACAGCGGCGCCAAGCACTGCGAGGTGCGCTGCCGGCGGGACGGATCGCGGCTGGTGATCGAGGTCTGGGATGACGGTATTGGCGGCGCGAGCGTGGGTCCGGGAGGAGGTTTGGACGGCCTCGCCAGCCGTGTCGGTGGTGTGGATGGGACGTTCACGGTGTCCAGTCCCCCCGGCGGCCCGACGCTCATGCGGGCCGAGATCCCGCTTGCCGGGACCGGGGCTGCCGCCGACCCGGGCGCGTCGGGAGTCTAGGAACCGAGGTAGGTCAGGACCGCGAGCACCCGGCGGTGGTCGTTCTGCGTGTCGGGCAGCTCCAGCTTCCCGAAGATGTTGCTGATGTGCTTCTCGGTCGCGCCTTCGGTGATGCTCAGGAGCTTGGCGATCCCGAGGTTGGTGCGACCCTCCGCCATGGCGGCGAGCACATCGTGCTCGCGTCGCGTCAAGGCGACCAGC
>JACVXW010000204.1 GCA_015661135.1 Chloroflexota bacterium | reverse complement strand
GGTCGGCTCGGCCGCATCCGGTCGCGAGGCCATCCAGATGGCCACCAAACTGCGTCCGGATGTCGTCCTGATGGACATCAACATGCCGGACATGGACGGCATCGCGACGACGGAGCAGCTCGCGGTGCGGTACCCCACTGCCGCGGTCGTGATGATGTCCGTCCAGGGTGAGGCGGACTACCTCCGCCGGTCCATGCTGGCCGGAGCGCGCGAGTTCCTCGTCAAGCCGTTCAGCTCGGACGAGCTGACCGCGTCGATCCGACAGGTGTTCACCCGGGAGCGCGACAAGCGGAGCCGGTACGCCGTCCCGGCGGCGACGACCACCGCTGGGGCGGCCGGCACCCCCGCCGCCGGCGAACCCGGCACGGTCGTGGCCATCTTCAGCCCGAAGGGCGGCGTGGGGCGGACCACGCTCGCGGTCAACCTCGCGGTCGCCGCCGCCTCGCTGGCCGGCAAGCGCGTCGCACTGGTGGACGCGTCGTTCCAGTTCGGCGACGTCGGCGTGCTGCTCAACCTCAGCCCCAAGAACAAGTCCATCGCGGACCTCGCGAGCCTCTTCGCTGCCGCCTTCGTCTTGGTTCCTGATCAACCACTCGTCCGGCGTTCGGGTGCTCCTGGCCCCACCCTCCCCGGAACAGGCAGAACTCGTGACCGCGGCCCATGCCCGACGCATCGTGGATCGGCTCCGGACCGAGTTCGACCTCGTGGTCGTGGACTGCCCGTCGTCGTTCAACGAAACAAACCTCGCCATCCTCGACACCGCGGACCTGATCCTGACGCTCCTCAGCCTGGAGATCACGAGCATCAAGAACATGCGGCTCTTCCTCGAGGTGGCCGAACAGCTCGGCTACGCGTCGAGCAAGATCCGGCTCGTGCTCAACCGGGCGGATTCGACCCTCGGCATTCGCGTCTCGGACGTGGAGCACTCGATCGGTCGCAAGGTGGACCACACCATCGTCAGCGATGGGCGCAGCGTCGTGTACGCCTTGAACCGTGGCGTACCGTTCTTCCTGAGCAACCGCGAGGCCCAGGTCTCGCAGGATGTCCTCCGACTCGCAACCGCCGTCGCCGGGACGTCCCCGGCGACCTCGTCCGCGTCGGGCAACGGAAAGACCAAGACGAAGGCGGCAGCGAAGAAGTCGCTGTTCGCGTGGCGATGAACCACAGGCAACGGCAGCCCTCGGGGGCGAGGAAGGGGTGGTGGCAGTGTCCCTGCTGAAGCGAATCGAAAGTGCCCGGCCGGGTCAGGAGCCCGCAGGCGGGGCCGGTGGAGCCGGTACGCCAGCGCCCGCCGGACCTGCCGGTGGAGCCGGTACGCCGGCGGGGGGCGCCCCAGCGGCGCCGCGGCTCATGTCGCAGGCTCCGGTCCGGGAGTCGTTCCGGGACGTCAAGTTCCGGATCCAGAGCCGGGTCATCCAGGACCTCGATCCCAAGCTGGACCTGTCCAACCAGGTCGAGGTCCGCCGCCAGATCGAGGAGATCTTCGGCAAGGTCATCGACGAGGAGGGCCTCGCCCTCACCCGCGCCGAGCGCGTCCGGATGCTCGAGCAGATCACGGACGAGATCATCGGCCTGGGGCCCCTGGAGCCACTCCTCCGCGACGAGTCCATCTCGGAAATCATGGTCAACGGCCCGCGCCAGATCTACATCGAGCGGTCCGGCAAGCTGGAGCTGACGAACGTCGTCTTCCAGAACGACGACCACGTCATGCGGATCATCGACCGGATCATCGCCCCGATCGGCCGCCGCGTGGACGAGTCGTCGCCGATGGTGGACGCCCGTCTGACGGACGGTTCCCGTGTCAACGCGATCATCCCGCCCCTGTCCCTCGTCGGTCCCGTGATCACGATCCGGAAGTTCGCGGCCACCCCCTTCACCGTGGACGACCTGATCCGGTTCGGCACCGCGACCCCCGAGATGTTCGAGTTCCTGCGAGCGTGCGTCGAGGCACGGCTCAACGCGTTCGTCTCCGGCGGTACCGGCTCGGGCAAGACCACCACCCTCAACGTCCTGTCGTCGTTCATCCCGAACGACGAGCGGATCGTCACCATCGAGGACGCCGCCGAGCTCCAGCTCCGCCAGGAGCACGTCGTGACGCTCGAGTCGCGCCCGCCCAACATCGAGGGCAAAGGCGCGATTCCAATCCGCGAGCTCGTCCGCAACGCACTCCGGATGCGACCCGACCGAATCGTCGTCGGGGAGTGTCGTTCAGGAGAAGCGCTCGACATGCTCCAGGCCATGAACACCGGCCACGACGGTTCGCTGTCGACCGGCCACGCCAATACACCGCGCGACATGCTGTCGCGCCTCGAGACGATGGTCCTCATGGCCGGCGTGGACCTCCCGGTCCGGGCCATCCGCGAGCAGATCGCGTCCGCCGTGGACCTCATCGTCCACCAGGCCCGCCTCAAGGACGGCACGCGCCGGATCACGAACATCACCGAGGTCCAGGGCATGGAAGGCGACGTCATCGTCATGCAGGACGTCTTCGTCTTCGAGCAGACCGGCGTCATCGACGGCAAGATCCAGGGCCGCCTCAAGCCGACCGGGATCCGGCCCCGGTTCGTCGAGCGGTTCGAGACGCAGGGCATCCACCTACCCCAGGGCGTCTTCGGGTTCGCGGGTTAGGCTCGGGGAGGCAGGACGACCATGGACAGCCTGACCATCGCGGCCGCCGGGCTCGCGGCCGTCGCGATCCTCCTGATCGCGGTCGGCATCGCGTCGGCCGGCAGCAACTCCGGTGTAACGGCGCGCCTCGAGCGCTACACCTCCGGCGACGCAGACTCGAAGAAGGAGAAGCCGGAAGGCCTCGCCGAGCTGATCGCGCAGAGCACCGCAATGGCCAGCCTGAACCGCGTCGTCGAGCAGCGAGACTTCGGGGCCAACCTGGCCCGGGAGCTCGCCCGGGCGGACCTGAAGCTGAAGGTCTCGGAGTACCTGGGCATCTGGGCCGCGGCCACCGTCGGCACGCCGCTCCTGTTCTTCGTGATCGGGTTCGCGGTGCCATCGTTCGGGAGCATCATCGTGCTCATTGGCGGCCTGCTGCTGGGCTTCTTCGCGCCACGGATCTGGCTGGGCAGACGGAAGTCAGGCCGCCTGAGCAGCTTCAACAAGCAGCTCCCGGACACGATCACCCTGGTCGCCAACGCGCTCCGAGCCGGCTCGTCCTTCCTGCAGGCCATCGAGCTGGTGGTCCGCGAATCGCGGCCGCCCATCTCCACCGAGTTCGGCCGCGTCATTCGGGAGGTCAACCTGGGCTTGCCGTTCGATACGGCCCTGGAGAACATGGTTCGCCGCATGAAGTCGGATGACTTCGAGCTGATGGCCACCGCCATCGCCATCCAGCACCAGGTCGGCGGCAACCTCGCCGAGATCCTCGACTCGATCGCGTTCACGATCCGTGAGCGCATCCGCATCAAGGGCGAGATCCGGACCCTGACGGCGCAGCAGCGCATGTCCGGCTACGTGGTCGGCGGCCTGCCGTTCTTCCTTGCCTTCTTCATCTTCCTCGCCGCGCCGAAGTTCTTCGACCCCATGTTCATCAAGCCGCCCGAGCTCATCGGCATTCCGATGGGCGTCTGGCTCCTTGGGATCGCGCTCATGGCGATGGGCGCCGGCTTCATGGCC
>JACVXW010000203.1 GCA_015661135.1 Chloroflexota bacterium | reverse complement strand
GAGGGAGCCCTCGAGGACGTTCTTGACGATCGAGTCGATCTGGTCCTCGCGCTCCAGGAACCGCTCGGCCGCCGCGCGGATCGATTCCTCGTCGCTGCCGATCTTGACCGTGGCGACGCCCTGGACGGCGCACTTGATGCCCTGCTTGGTCACCGCGTCGGACAGCTGGACATTGATCTGGCGCGCGCTCAGGTGAAGCCGGCCGACCTTGTTGACAAGCGGCAGGACGATGACGCCCTGTCCTCGGACGACTTTCAGGCCCGCTTCTGGCCCGCGCTCGCGTCGGCCGCTGATGATGAGCGCCTCGTTCGCGCCGGCGACCTTGTAGCGGCTGCCGAGATAGGCGACCACGAGGACGAGGATGACGACGACGAGCAGGACGGGGATCACGCCGCCGCCGATGAAACTGAAGAGGCTGCCGATGTCGGGCACGGACGTGGCTCCCTTGCTGGCGACCGGTTCAGCCGGCCTGCGCTGAGATTGGTTCTACGACGAGGTTGGCCCCGGCGGTGGCCGTGACCCGGACCGGCTGGCCGGCACCAATGTCCACGGCGGCCGTTGCGGCGATCTCATGGTTCTGGCCCTCGGCGCGGACATAGACGGTTCCGAGCCGGCCGGCCGGGATGGCGACACTGACCGAGCCCTCGCGCCCGACGAGATCCGCCACAGAGAAGGGCCGTGTCCCTTCCGCCCGGCGAAGAGCTCGAAACATCCCGTAGGCGACGCCGGATCCGACCCCGCCGAACGCGACGCCCACAAGGGCTGCCTGGCCGCCGTGGACGTCGAAGACCTGTGTCGCGAATAGCCCGCCTACGCCGAACATCGCGACGAAGGCGAGGAGCGGCGGCATCAACGACACGCCGCCGATGTCGAAACCGATGTGCAGCGACTCCAGGATCCCGCCGAGGATGTCGTCGACGAGGACCGTCACGAGCAGCAGTCCCCCGCCGACGAGCGTGGCGACGACGAAAACGAGGTCCTCGATGGGGATCGTGATCGTGGGCACGCGATCTGCTCCTCCCGTCCTGGCGACTGTCGGCCGATGAGACGCTGGCGGCCCGCAATCGTTACGGATGCCCTGGGCGTGCGCGCCGACGGCAACCTGACACCGGCAGGATACCCCGCCGAGCCGGTCAGGATCCGGTCAGCCGCCCGGCCCGAACAGCACGTCCAGCCAGCGATCGAATGGGCTCCCGGCGGCCGAGTCCGCGCCGAGGCGAACAGCGGCGGAGCCAGGGGCATCCGCCGCCAGGGGTGGCGCATCGCCCTGGAGCGCGAACGGGATCTCGCGCACGGTTCCGAGTCGATACGCCCGCGCCGCAAGGGCGATGAAGTGCTCTTCCTGGATCACCGTGAGCTCGCGTTCGAGGGCCGCGACCTCGTCCGTGAGGGCGGCTGTGGCGGCTCGCAGCTCGGTGGCCCGGGCCGACGCCGCGGACGCGTCGGCCACCTGGCGTCCGAACGAGATCGCCAGCCACGACAGCACGATCATCCCGACGATCAGCAGGATCCGTCGGGGGGCGATGCCGAGGATCGGCAGTGCGCCCGGGTCGAAACCCTTCTCGGGTTCACGGGGCAGGACGACGGAACGAGCCGGCGCCGTCCGATGGTGAGCCGAGCCGCTGCGCAGGAACGCAGGTACCGCATCGAGGTCACGCGGGCGCCCGCCGTGGTTCGCCGGCGGGAACCGACCAGCGGTTGCTTCGGTTGGGTCGAGCGAGTCCGGTTGCGTCATCGCCACGAGCGTAGCTACCGCCCTCACCGCCTGTCAACAGCGGGAGGGCCGGTTCGGTGTGTCAGTCGAGGTGACACACGGACGAGGCAGCCTGGCGTACACTCGCCGTCGAAACGAACACCTGTTCTGTTATGGAGACGACTGCCATGCGGACGTATGCGCCGGCCGACACGGATTCGGTCCTCGCCCGGCTGCTCGAGGAGCCATCGCTTGCTTCGGCCGTCGTGCGCCATGAAGTGCTCCCGGCGCGGGATGCGGAGACGGCGCCATTCCCGGCCTGGCTGGACGAGCGGATCGCGACTGGTCTGCGCAGCCGGGGGATCGAGCGCCTGTATCGCCACCAGGCAGAGGCAGTTGAGGCCATTCATGCCGGAGAAGACGTGGTGGTCGTCACCCCGACCGCTTCGGGCAAGACGCTCTGCTACACCCTGCCCGTCCTCCAGGCGCTTGCCGAGGACCCTTCCGCACGGGCCCTCTTCCTGTTCCCGACGAAGGCGCTCGGCCAGGATCAGGTGGCAGAGATCGCCGGCCTCGCGATGGCCAGCTCGCTCCATGTGGCCGCGGCCACCTACGACGGGGATACACCGGCGCCCATCCGGTCCGCGATCCGGACCGCCGGGCAGATCGTCGTGACGAACCCGGACATGCTCCACTCGGCGATCCTGCCGCACCACACGAAGTGGTTCCAGCTGTTCGAACAGGTCCAGGTCATCGTCATCGACGAGCTGCACACCTATCGGGGCGTGTTCGGGAGCCACGTCGCGAACGTCCTGCGGCGGCTCCTCCGGCTGTGCCGCCACTACGGATCGAACCCGGTGATCGTGTGTGCATCGGCCACCATCGGCAATCCGGCCGAGCTCGCCGCCCAGTTGACCGGCAGGCTGCCCCGGCTCATCGACCTCAACGGCGCTCCGCGCGGCGAGCGCCATCTGTTGCTGGTCAACCCACCCATCCTGGACCCGGCGACGGGAGCCCGGTCGTCGGCCTTGACCCATGCCCAGCGGTGGGCGCTCCCGTTCATCCGGGCGGGTCGCCAGACCATCGTCTTCGGCCGGACGCGAGTTGCCGTCGAGATCATCCTGACCGGCCTGCGCGAAGCCCTCCGCGAGCATCTGGGGCCACGCTCACGTATCCGCGGCTATCGCGGCGGGTACCTGCCCACCGAGCGGCGGGCGATCGAGCGCGGGCTGCGGGACGGCGAGATCCTCGGCGTCGTCGCTACCAACGCGCTTGAGCTGGGCGTGGACATCGGCTCGCTGGACGTGGCGGTTCTGGCCGGATATCCAGGGTCCATCGCCGGAACCTGGCAGCAGCTCGGC
>JACVXW010000039.1 GCA_015661135.1 Chloroflexota bacterium | reverse complement strand
CATTCGGCGACCGTCTCGCCGGCAATCTCGGGCCGGCGGTCTACGTCGCCTCCACGGCAGCCGTCTTCATCGCCGTCGTCCGCAATCTGCGCATGGCGGGGATGTGGATCGTGGCGGTCGGGGCGCTGTCCAACCTCCTGGCCATCACGTCAAATGGCGGGGCGATGCCCGCGGATCCGGCGGCGCTTGCGTTCGCCGGTTTCTCCGGCCCGGGAGACCACACCAACAGCGTCGTCCTGGCCGAGCCCGCGTTTCGACCCCTGACCGACATCTACGCACTGCCGGCCTGGCTGCCGATGGCCAACGTCTTCAGCCTCGGCGACGTGCTGATCGGGCTGGGCGTCGTGCTCGCGATCGTCGCCGCAATGCGACGGGAGATCCCACCGCCGGGCTGACTCGCCGTGGCAGGCGGGCATGGTGCCCGCCGGGTTGACCGGGGCCCGGTGCCACCGCCGTGCAGGTAACCGACCGTTCGCCGCAGAGCGCCTCAGTCACTCCGCGCATGACTCGCAGCAGTTGGACGGCCGAGATGCAGCGGGTCAGTCTCCGGGCGCATCAAACCGCACAATCGAGGCAGGGCCCGCATCGTCCGCGACAGACGACCCGCGAAAGTGTCGCAACTCATGCGCCGGCTGCATAAGCTCGCCCGTCGCGGCACGCTCGGGCCGGTCAGTCGGGCCGGTCAATCAGGCCGGTCAGTCGGGCCGGTCGTCCGTTGGCGCGAGGTCCGCTTCCAGCTGATCGCCAAGTTCCACCGTCCGGCGGAAGGCCGCCCACACCGCCTCGGACAGGACCGTTCGCAGCCGCCCGGATTCCAGCTCGTGGAGGGCCGCCGCGCTCGTGCCGCCGGGCGAGGTGACCATGTTCCGGAGCTCCGCCGGATGCATCCCGGACTGCTTCGCAAAGAGCGTGCTGCCCTCGAGCGTCTCGATGACGAGGTCGTGGGCCACGTGGCGCGCAAAGCCGAGATGGACGGCGGCGTCGATGAGCGCCTCCATAACCAGGAAGACATAGGTCGGGCCGGTCCCGGAGACCGCGGTCGCCATCGCGACGAGTTTCTCGTCATCTACCTCCAGCTGGACGCCGAGGGCACCCAGGAGAGCCGCGGCCTGGGCTCGCTGATCGGTGGTCACGGCCGGAGTCGCGAACCAGACCGTCATCCCCTTGCCGAGGCGGGCCGGTGTGTTGGGCATGCTCCGGACGACCTGGTCGTGGCCGAGCGCCGTGGTCAACGCCCGGGTCGTGGCGCCGGCAAGGACGCTGATGACGAGCTGCCCGGGCCGGAGATGCGACGCGATGTCCGCGGCCACGCGTCGCAGCATCTGGGGCTTGATCGCGAGGAGGACGATGTCGGCGCCGTCAACGGCCTCACCGTTCGAGGCGACCGCCCGGATGCCGTGGGCGGAGATCAGCTCCTGGCGGCGCTCCGCCCGCGGATGGCTTGCCACGATCTGGGCGGGCTCCACGAGCCGGCCACGGAGGACGCCGGCGATCATCGCCTCGGCCATAACGCCGGAGCCGACGGTTGCAATGGAGCGCTTCGCGAGCGGTGACATGGGGGCCGAGTATGCCATGCCCCGGGCGCCGATCAGGGCGCAGGCGGACCGGCGATCGTCCGCCCGCGATGCCGTCGAGGCGTCAGGCCGGCTTGGCGGCGTCCACGGCAACGCGGGCGGCGCCGCGGTCCGTGAACCACGTCGCGTCGATCTGGACGTAGTTGGCCCACTCGGCCGGGACCTGGTCCTCGGGGAAGATCGCGTTCACCGGGCATTCCGGCTCGCAGGCGCCGCAGTCGATGCACTCGTTGGGATCGATGAACAGCTTGCGGTCAACGCCTTCCTCGTAGTGGATGCAATCCACCGGGCAGACCGAAACGCACGAGACGTCCAGCAGGTCAATGCAGGGCTCGGCGATGACATAGGCCATGGGGCTTCGACTCCTTCGCGACGCTGCGCTTCAGCCCGCCGCGGCGGGCGCCCGAAGGGTACCACCGGTGCCCGCTCCGAGCGTGGGCAGGGGTCGTCCATCGGGTCCCACGAAGCGCACCGGGACCACCATTCCCTCTGCCCAGTGGCCGGGGATGTGGCAGCCGACGAACCAGCCGCCGGGCTCTGACGCCGCCGCCGCCGGCACCACGAAGGTCGTATCGCGCCGTTCCCCTGAGGCCACCACGATACGGACACCGCCGAGATCCGGCGACACGGAGACGACGGCCGTCGGGCCGGGTGGGGTCGAGACGGTCGAGGCCTCGGCCGCCTCCCAGGCGTCCTGGACGGGCGTGGGACCGACGACCGCCTCGTGGACGATCAGCCCGCCGTTCACGACCTGGAGGATGACGGTCTCGCCCGGCACGAGGTCCACGATCGGCGGGATGAACGAGTAGTCCTTGGCGATGAGCACCACGACGCGGGGCGCGACGGCGGTGCCGGGCGTGATCGCCGGCGTGGCCGCCGGACCCGGATCGCAGGCGGCGAGGAAGGCGGCGAGGCACAAGGCGGCTGTCGTGGCTGCGGCAACGTGCCGGGCGGCGGACCTGGTGCGCGGGCCGGTTGTCGTCACCACCCGATTGTGCTTGACACGGCGCTCGGCCGACGGGATAGTGCGCGCCAACCGGAGACCAGCCGCGCGCGACGGCCGGTCACTCGAGCGGCACGTGCCGCTCCGAACCCATGGAAACCGCGCCCGCGTCGTCCAGCGTCCCTGATCGGACTTCCACGAGGAGCCGCTTGGTCGTCCCGAATCCTGCCGAGGCCCCCATGACACCCGAGGCGTCCCGCCCGCCGACGCGCGGCGAGGCATCGTCCGCGGTTGCGGCCGTCCGCCTCGAGGGCCTCGTCAAGCGGTTCGGCGACGCCGGCACTGGCGCCGGCGCGGGAACCGGCGCCGGGGACACGTCGGGGTCGGCCTCCGCCGACACGGTCCTTGCCGTCGCCGGGATCGATCTCGACATCGCCGACGGCGAGTTCTTCTCCATGCTCGGACCGTCCGGCTCGGGCAAGACGACGACGCTCCGGATGATCGCCGGCTTCGAGCTGCCGACGGCCGGCCGGATCCTGCTGCACGGTGAGGACGTGACGGATCGGCCCCCATTCGAGCGGGACGTCAACACGGTCTTCCAGGATTACGCCCTGTTCCCGCACATGAGCGTCGCCGACAACGTCGCCTACGGTCTCGTCGTTCGCAAGGTTCCGGGGCCCGAACGGCAGGCACGCGTGGCCGACGCCCTGCGGATGGTCCGTCTCGAGGGGTACGACCGGCGCCGCCCGGGCCAGCTGTCGGGTGGGCAGCGCCAGCGCGTCGCGCTGGCCCGCGCCCTCGTCAACCGGCCACGCGTGCTCCTCCTCGACGAGCCCCTGGGCGCCCTCGATCTCAAGCTCCGCGAGGAGATGCAGATCGAGCTCAAGGCCATCCAGCAGGCGGTCGGGATCACCTTCGTCTACGTCACCCATGACCAGCAGGAGGCGCTCACGATGAGCGACCGGCTGGCCGTCTTCAATCGCGGCCGGATCGAGCAGGTCGGCACACCGGCCGACGTCTACGAGCGCCCGGCGACGAGATTCGTGGCCGGATTCGTCGGCACGTCCAACCTCCTGTCGGGCGAAACGGCCCGAGCGATCGTGGGCGGCAGCGGCACCTTCACGGTCCGCCCCGAGAAGATCCGGCTCGCGGAGCCGGACAGCCAGCCGGCCCCGGATGAGGCATCGGCCATGGGGACGATTCGCGAAGTGGTCTATCTGGGACCGGACACTCGGTATATCGTGGCGCTCGACGCGGGCGGCGAACTGGTCGTCACCCAGCAGAACATCGCGACCTCATCGATGGAGGCGCTCTCGGCCAAGGGGCGGACGGTCCGTCTCACCTGGAAGCGCCAGCACAATCTTCCCGTCGGGGAGGAGTAGTCAAGGTCACGGCCGCCCAACGAGCGGCCGATCAGGATGTCGCGCAGTGGCGCGACCGGAGGAGGAGCATGGGCAAGCGATCAAGATTGGCCGCGCTGGCCGCCGTCGCGATCATCGCGGCCGCCTGTCAGAGCGGGGCAACTCCCAAGCCAACGCCGGACCTGCCGAAGGAGATCGGCGCGGGCGAAGGAGCACTCAACCTCGTCATCTGGGCCGGTTACGCCGAGCGCGGCGAGGTGTACCCGGAGTTCGACTGGGTGACCGGGTTCGAGAAGGACACCGGCTGCAAGGTCGCCACGACGAACATGACCGACTCCAACAACGGCGTGTCGCTCATCCAGTCCGGCGCTTATGACGGCATCTCGGCGTCCGGTGACGCGACGACGCGGCTGATCGCCGGCGGCTATGCAGCCCCGGTGAACACGGCCCTGTTCAAGAACTACGCCAACGTGTTTGCCGGCATGAAGGACCTGAAGCACAACACGGTTGACGGGGTCAACTACGGCGTTCCGCACGGCCGCGGCCCGAACCTGCTCGCGTACAACTCGGACGTCATCACCACGCCCCCGACCAGCTGGGACTCGGTGTGGGAAGACGGCTCGATGTACCAGGGCAAGATCAGCATCTACGACTCGTCGATCTACATCGCCGACGCGGCGCTGCACCTGATGACGAAGCAGCCGGATCTCAAGATCACGAACCCGTACCAGCTGAACCAGGCACAGTTCGATGCGGCGATCGCCCTGCTCGAGAAGCAGAAGGCGAACGGGGCAAACTACTGGGGCTCGTACAGCGACCAGGTCAGCCAGTACGCGTCCGGCGACGTCGTCACCGGGACAACCTGGCAGTTCCAGGTGAACCTGCTCCAGGCGGAGGGTGCGCCGATCGCGGCCGTTCTGCCGGACGAGGGATCGACCGGCTGGTCGGACACCTGGATGATCGCCAAGGACGCCAAGAACCCGAACTGCATGTACATGTGGATGGACCACATGATGTCTGCCGAAGCGAACGGGCAGGCCACCGTCTTCTTCGGCGAAGCCCCCACGAGCCAGCAGGCCTGTGACTACGCCGAGACCATCTCGCCCGGTCATTGCGCATTGACGAACGCAACGAACGAGGCGTACTACGACAAGATCTGGTACTGGAGCACGCCGCAGGCCGACTGTGCCGACGCGGACGCCGCCACTACCTGCAAGGACCAGGACGCGTGGGTCGCGGCCTGGACCGCCCTCCGCGGCGGCTGAGCCCTCGGCTCTCTCCCCGCTGAGACAGCGACGAGGCTCCCCGGGTCATCCCCGGGGAGCCTCTCAACATTGACCCGGAGATTCATGTCCACTCCAACCGACGCCCGCGCAGGACCGGGAACGAGGCCGGGGATCGCTCGCCGGCTCGCGATCTGGCTCCATCCGCGGCAGGGCCTCCAGCTCCGCCTCCTGCTCGCCGGCCCGCTCGGCTGGCTCGCCATCGCCTACCTCGGCGCGCTCGCCATCCTGCTGCTCAACGCCTTCTGGGAGAAGGATGCGTTCACCGGCCGCGTCGAGCCGTTCGCCTGGACCCTGAACGCGTTTCGCGACCTGTTCGGCCACGAGGTCTACCGGACAGTGGCGGTGCGGACGCTCATCATGGCGGTCCTCGTCACGCTCACGGACGCGCTCCTGGCCTTTCCGATCGCCTACTACATGGCCCGGATCGCGACACCGCGCGTCCGCGCCATGCTCGTCATCGCCGTCCTCATGCCGCTCTGGGCCGCCTATCTCGTGAAGGTCTACGCATGGCGGACGATTCTCCAGGGCAACGGCTTCATGGAGTGGGCGCTCAGCCCGTTCGGCGTGGAGAGTCCGGGGCTGGACGAGATCGCCAATTCGTGGCTCGTCCTCAGCTACCTATGGCTGCCGTACATGATCCTGCCCATCTACGCCGGCCTGGAGCGCATCCCGAACTCGCTTCTGGAAGCATCCGCAGACCTCGGGGCGAAGGCGGGGGCCACCTTCAGGCGGGTGATCCTGCCGCTCGTCTTCCCGGCCTTCGTGGCCGGTTCGATCTTCACGTTCTCCCTGACGCTCGGCGACTACATCACGCCGGACCTCGTCTCGGACGCAAAGTTCATCGGCAACGTCATCTACGACAACTCGAGCCTCGGCAATCTCCCGTTGGCGGCCGCCTACTCGCTCCTGCCGATCGGGATCATGACCGTCTATCTGCTGATAGCCCGGCGCCTCGGCGCCTTCGATTCGCTGTGAACGAGGCGCTCGATGGTTGAGTCGCGCGCCGTCCGGATCGCGCTGCGCGTGGTGAGCGTGTTCGTCATGACCTTCCTGTACCTGCCGCTCGTCATCCTGGCCATCTACGCCTTCAACCCCAGCCGCCTGCTCGTCTGGCCGCCGACGGGATTCACGCTCGGCTGGTTTGCCGAGGCCGCCAACAATCCGGCCATCTCGGTGGCGGTCGTGAACTCGCTGATCGTGGGCGCGCTCGCGACTGTTCTGGCGCTGATCCTCGGGACGCTGGCCGCGATCGCCGTCCACCGCTACAGCTTCTTCGGGCGCCAGACGATCTCGTTCTTCCTCGTCCTCCCGATCGCCCTGCCGGGCGTCGTGACGGGCATCGCGCTCCGGACATCGTTCGTGACGTTCGGGATCGACTTCGGGCTCTTCACGATCGTCGTCGGGCACGCCACGTTCTGCGTCGTGATCGTCTACAACAACGTCGTTGCCCGCCTGCGGCGCCTGCCCAGGTCGCCCGAGGAGGCCTCGGCGGACCTGGGTGCCGACATGTGGACCACGTTCCGGCGGATCACCTTCCCCGGCCTCGGGACGGCGCTCCTGTCCGGCGGGCTGCTGGCGTTCGCCCTGTCGTTCGACGAGATCATCGTCACGAACTTCACCGCCGGCGCCGGCACGCAGACGATCCCGATGTGGATCCTGGCCGCCATCCAGCGACCCACGGAACTGCCCGTCGTCAACGTGGTGGCGCTCGTCCTCGTGACCTTCTCGATCATCCCGGTCTACCTGGCGCAGCGGATCTCGGGCGGGGCGGCGGCCGGCGTTTCACGCTGACGCCGGCACCTGGCACACGTACGATCAAGCCGTGTCCGCGCCGCTCGACCTGACCGCTGCACGTACTGCCCTCGAGGCGGAGGCGAGGCGGCTGCGCGCAGAGCTGGGTGAGCCGATCGAGGCACCCGGCCAGATGACCTACGGCTCCCAGGCCTCCGCCGCGAGCCAGGTCTTCGCCCAGCAACGGGACCTCGCCCTCCGGGACCATGAGAAGGTCCAGTTGCGGCGCGTCCTGGAAGCCCTCGGCCGGATCGACGCCGGGAGCTTCGGGCGGTGCGTGACCTGCGGCCTCCCGATAGCGACCGAGCGGCTCGAGGCGATCCCGTGGGCCGCCACCTGCATCGACTGCGCCCGGGCGGCGCCGCGGTGACGAAGCCGCTCGTCGGGATCGAGTTGATCCGCGCAGCGGCCGAACGACTCCGCGGCGTGGCCATTCGCAGTCCGCTCGTGCCGTTCTCGGCCGGCCCGCCGCGGATCCTGCTCAAGGCAGAGTCCCTCCAGCCCATTGGCGCGTTCAAGATCCGCGGCGCGTACAACGCGATCGCCCAGTTCACCCCGGAAGAGCGCCG
This sequence comes from Chloroflexota bacterium, assembly GCA_015661135.1. Lineage (GTDB taxonomy): Bacteria > Chloroflexota > Limnocylindria > Limnocylindrales > CSP1-4 > UBA5189. The sequence continues at coordinate 27,280 of JACVXW010000039.1, read as the reverse complement.
TCGTGGCGTCGTCGCTCACTCGTCCGGCAACCACGCCCAGGGCGTGGCGAGGGCCGCGCGGCTGCTCGGGACCCATGCCGTGCTGGTCATGCCGTCCGACGCGCCGGCGATCAAGCGCGCCCGCGTGGAGGCGGATGGGGCCGAGATCGTGACCGTCGGCGTGGAGAGCGGCCTGCGGGAGGCCATGGCGGATCGACTGGCCCTCGAGCGGGGCCTGGTTCCCGTGCCGCCGTATGACGACGACCGGGTCATCGCCGGCCAGGGCACCTGCGGGCTCGAGATCGCGGAGGACGTGGAGGACCTGGCACTCGTCCTCGTCCCGATCGGGGGCGGAGGGCTCGCCAGCGGCGTCGCCGCGGCGGTGAAGGCACTCCGACCGCAGGCGCGGGTCGTTGGGGTGGAGCCCGAGCTGGCGGCGGACGCCGCCGACTCCATGCGTGAGGGCCGGATCGTCCGGTGGGACGGTGCGCTGACTGCCCGGACAATCTCCGACGGAACGCGCACGCAGGCCATTGGAGATCGCGGCCGCCGTCCGGCTCGCAGCCGAGGAGAGCCGGCTCGTCGTGGAGCCGTCCGGCGCCCTGTCGATCGCGGCCGCCCGGTTCCGGGCGCGCGAACTCGGGTTGGGCGCCCTTCACGGCACCGTTGTCGCCGTCGTGAGCGGAGGGAACGTGGACCCGGACCGCTACCGGGAGTTGCTGACCTCGCCTGTTCCCGGCTGAGCCTCGCTCTCACCGTCCCTTCGCCGGCGCAGAGCGGCCTCGCGTCCGCGAATCGCCGCGCGCTCCGGGTCGGCGCGACGGTCCGCGGCTGCCGAGCCCCGGTCCTCGCTGCGCATCCAGCCGGCGAGCACGGCGAGCAGGGCAACCAGGAACAGCACGTCGCCCACGAACCACATCAGGCCCGCGGCGACCTGCTGGTCTGCCAGCGCCGAGATGCCGTACGGCGATCCAAGCGACGCGTAGTGCGGATAGAGCGGGGCACCGGCGAACAGGATGGCCATGGCGAGGAACGAGTTCTGCGGCATCTGCAGGAACAGGTACAGCAGGCGCGCCGGATGCTTCATCCGATGCGGCGCCGGGTCAAGGCCCACCACCGGCCACCAGAAGAGCAACCCGGCTCCCAGGAACAGGCCGTGCTCCAGGTCGTGGACGAGGGGATCCTCCAGCGATTGATCGAACAGCGGCGAGAAGTGGGTGCCCCACATGACCGCGCTGAAGACGAGCCATGCGATCACCGGATGGCCGAGGATCCGTGCCGGCCGCGAGTGGAGGGCCGGCAGGATCCAGCCCATCCGCGATGAAGACGGCGCGGCGCGCAGGAGCTGGGTGATCGGCGCCCCGAGCGCAAGGAGCGGCGGCGCGACCATGGACAGGAGCAGGTGCTGGCCCATGTGGACCGAGAAGAGGGTCGTGTCGTAGGCGGCGACTCCGGAGAGCAGGGCAACGGCGATTGCCAGCAGCCCGGCCGGGAACGCCCAGCGCTGGAGGGCCGGTACGGGTCGGTCCGGGTGCTCCCGGTCCACGACGCGCACGAGCCGCCACCAGCCGACAAGGGCGGCGAGGAGCGGCAGGAGCACCAGGGGTTCGAAGCTCCAGCCGAGCAGCAGGACGTATGCGCTTGGTGGATCGAGGGGCACGCCTCCGTGGGCCGCCACGGGGCCGGCGGCCAGGGTGGCCGGGACGGTGGCGGTGAGAGTCAGGACGGCGATGCGGCCGGCGCTCGGCGACCATCGGACGAGATGCACGGCGTCATCGTCCCACGAGCGGTCCCGCTGGGTGCCGCGTGGACTGGCAGTCCATGTGCTGCGTGGGACGGGCGACGGGCCGCGCGGACCGGTGGGCCTCGGGTATCATGCCCTCGGCCTGTCCTCGCGGCGGGCCGCGTTCGCGTCTCGCCGGAGGGGTCGTCCCACCACCGCCGGCTTCGCCACTACCGACCACTCCGAGGACACCCGATGTCGAGTACCCCCAGGAAGCGGCCCGCGTCCGACGCGCTCGTCGCGGGCGCGGTCGTCGCCATCCTGGTGGCGCTCGTGGTCGCCGTCTTCCTGACCGGCGCGGGAAACTCGCTCTATCCGCCGGCAGCCGCGACAACGCAAGGTCGCGATATCCGCGGGCTCTACGACATCGTCTTTGCGCTTGCCATCGGAATCTTCCTCCTCGTCGAGGGCCTGATCGTCTGGAGCGTCATCCGCTATCGGCGACGGCCCGGCGACATCGAGCTGCCGGCCCAGACCCATGGCAACAACGTCGCGGAGATCGTCTGGACGGTCGTCCCCACGGCCATCGTCCTGTTCCTGTTCGTGATCTCATGGCAGTCGCTCAGCCGGGTGGACGCCATCAGCGCCAAGCCGGACATCCGGATCCACGCGATAGCCGGCCAGTTCCAATGGCAGTTCGAGTACCTCGATGCCAACGGAACCAAGGTCGCAACCCAGCTCGCGCCGGCCTACGACACGAACACCGGCGCCGGCGGGATGGCCGTCCCCGTGGGCCGATCCGTCCAGGTCACGCTGGACAGCCCGGACGTCATTCACGCCTTCTACGTCCCGAGGTTCCTGTTCAAGCGGGACGTCGTGCCGGGCCAGACCAACAGGTTCGAGTTCACCGTGGAACCGTCCGAGGCTGGGCAGGTCTTCCGCGGCCAGTGCGCCGAGCTGTGCGGCATCGGGCACCGCGCCATGCTCTTGTCCGTGATCGCGCTCACGCCGGCGGACTACGACGCGTGGCTGCAGGGCCTCATCGAGAAGAGCAACGCGACGCCCGAGCCGCTCCCGAGCGGAACCGTCCTGAACGTGACGGCCGAGGGCGTCAAGTTCGACACCGCAGCGCTGGAGGTCCCGGCCCCGCCCGGCATCACCCACGACGTGGACATCCGCGACGGCGGCGGGGCGGTGCTGGCGGCCAAGGATACGATCGATGGCGGTACCAGCACGAACTACAGCTACGAGCCGATGCAGGCCGGCACCTACACCTTCTTCTGCTCGATCCATTCGAACATGACCGGCACCCTGACGGTCAAGTAAGGAGCGCGGAATGGCGACCCACGCCCTCAACCCCGCCGCCTCGACCTACGCCCGTGGCGGGCTGTACGAGTGGCTGGCGACGACCGATCACAAGAAGATCGGGATCATGTACGTCGTCAACTCGATGCTGTTCTTCCTCGTCGGCGGCGTACTCGCGCTCGTCGTCCGAACGGAGCTGGCAACGCCGGGCATCCAGTTCCTCGCGGACGAGCGCGTCTACAACGAGATGTTCACGATGCACGCCACGCTGATGATCTTCGTGTTCATCATCCCGATGCTGGCCGGGCTCGGAAACTACGCGGTCCCGCTCCAGATCGGCGCACCGGACATGGCCTTTCCCCGGATCAACGCCCTGTCGTTCTGGATGCTGCCGCTGGCCGGCATCCTGCTGATTTCCAGCTTCTTCACGGGGGGGGCCGCGGCCGCCGGCTGGACCTCGTACCCGCCGTTGTCCGGGGAAGGGCCGCTCAACTCGCCCGGATCCGGTCAGGACCTCTGGATCGTGTCGCTCATCCTCATCGGCACCAGCTCGATTCTCGGCGCGATCAACTTCCTCGTGACGATCTTCAAGATGCGGGCGCCGGGAATGACCCTCTTCCGGATGCCGATCATGGTCTGGACGATCCTCGTGACCAGCGTCCTCGTCCTGATGGCCACGCCGGTCATCACGAGTGCGCTCGTGATGCTGTTCATCGACCGCAACCTGGGCGGCCACTTCTTCGATCCGTTCGCCGGCGGCAGCGCCGTGCTCTACCAGAACATCTTCTGGTTCTACTCGCATCCCGCCGTGTACGTCATGGTCCTGCCGGCGATGGGCGTGATCAGCGAGGTCCTGCCGGTCTTCAGTCGGAAGCCGCTCTTCGGCTACCGGGCCTTCGTCTTCGCGACGGCCGGGATCGGGGCGCTCGGCTTCTCCGTCTGGGCCCACCACATGTTCACCACGGGCGCGGTCTTCCTGCCCTTCTTTGCCTTGCTGACGTTCATGATCGCGATCCCGACGGGGGTCAAGATGTTCAACTGGGTCTTCACCCTGTTCCGCGGGCAGCTGACGTTCTCGACCCCGCTGATCTTCGCCCTGGGCTTCCTGACGATGTTCCTCATCGGCGGGATCAACGGCGCCTTCAGTGCGGCGGTCCCGGTGGACTTCGCCCTCCACGACACGTACTGGGTCGTCGCCCACCTCCACTACGTCCTGTTCGGGGGTTCCGTGTTCGGCGTCTTCGCCGGGATCTACTACTGGTTCCCCAAGATGACCGGCCGCATGCTGGACGAGGGTCTCGGCAAGATCCAGTTCGTCCTGATGTTCGTCGGCTTCAACCTGACCTTCTTCCCGATGCACATGCTCGGCCTGGCCGGGATGCCGCGGCGGATCGCGGACTACGCCGGCGATGCTGGCTGGAACGAATGGAACATCGCGGCGACCGTCGGCGGGTTCATGATCGCGGCCTCCATGCTGCCCTTCCTGTGGAACGTCTTCATCTCGCTCCGGAACGGCAAGGTCGCGGGCGACGATCCGTGGGAGGGCAACACGCTCGAGTGGGCCACCTCGTCGCCCCCGCCGCCCTACAACTTCGACAGCCTGCCGGAGATCCGCTCCGAGCGACCGCTGTTCGACGCCCGCCACGGGCAGACCGCGCACTGATGGGGAGCCGACGACCGTGACCGCCGACAGCCACGCCCTCACGACCGCGGAACACACGCCGATCGCCGGCCTTGCCCACGACGCCCGCGGCGGCATCAGCAATCCCATCCTCGGGATGCTCCTCTTCCTCACCTCTGAGGTGATGTTCTTCGCGGGGCTCTTTGCGGCTTACTTCAACACCCGGGCCGCCAACAAGCCGTGGCCGCCGACCGAGTTCGAGCACATCCTCAACCCGTTCTCGCTGATTCTCGTCGCGACGGTCATCCTGGTCGCCAGTTCCTTCACCTGCCAGATGGCGATCTGGGCGATCCGGCGCAACGATCGGCGAGGGTTCATCCGCAACATCGGCGTGACCTTCGTGCTGGGCGTGATCTTCCTGCTGATGCAGGTCTACGACTACAGCCTGCTATTCGACGAGGGGATGACGCTCGGTTCCGGCCAGTTCGGCACCACGTACTACACCCTGACGGGCTTCCACGGCGCGCACGTCTTCGGTGGCGTGATCATGCTCGGGGTCGTCCTCTACCGCGGCATGTCCGGCCAGTTCTCGGCCCGCCACCATGACGCGGTCGAGGCGGCATCGCTGTACTGGCACTTCGTGGACATCGTCTGGATCCTCCTCTTCTCGATCCTGTACTTCCTGTAGGCGGAGGAGCGCGCAGATGCATCCGATGGGCCACCCGAGGAATGTCGTCGTCGTCGGCCTGATCTTCCTCGCCCTGGGGGTCGTTTACGCACTCGGGGCCGTGCCGCTTGGCTATGACATCGAGTGGGCCGGTGTGACGATGCTCGGGGCGCTCGGGATCGCGATGGCGGTCATGGCCTACGTCCTCATCGCCGGTTCGTCGAAGGACTGAGGCCGGCTCGGGTCGGATGGAAGCGCTCTGGCAGTCGATCCTGGCGCTGCTCGCGACCTTCGTCACGCCTGACTGGGCCGCGCTGATCGAGCTCCTCCCGATCGCCCTTGCCGTCATCGTCGCGGCCTGGTTCCTCCTGACCATCCGCAGCTTCGCCACGGCCGGCCCCACACGGCGGGCGCCGGCGCGACGGGCCCCGGTGGCACCGGACCACCTCCACATGCCCGGCCCTTCGACGGCCCCGATCCTGGCGGCCGGCGGCACCGCGGCGCTCCTGTGGGGGCTGGTCGTGGGTGGCAACGCCCTGATCCTCGGCGCGATCCTGCTGGTCCTGACACTGCTGTACTGGGGCCGCGAGGCCATCCGCGACTATGACCACGCGACGGGCTCGGCGAGCTCCCTCCCGGCGGTGATCCATGCCGGGCCACCGCCCGGCGTGCATATGCCGGGGCCATCCTTCCGGCCGCTGCTCGGTGCGCTTGGGACTGCGGCCCTCATGGCCGGGCTGGTTTCGGGGGGCTGGCTGCTCGCGGCCGGAGCGATCATCCTCGTCGTCACGCTGGTCGGCTGGCTCGTGGATGCCAAGGCGGAGTACGTCAAGACGGCGGCCGCGGATGTGACCGGCCACCTCGAGAACATCCCTGCGCCGGCGTGGCCCCGGCGGCTCTTCCAGGGCATGGCGGCACTCTTCGTGGTCGCACTCCTCCTCCAGACCGGGGTGATCCCGCCGAAGGGTGGGGATACGGCAACCGGCGGCACGGACGGCAGCCCGGCGCCCAGCGAAGACAGCGGAGCCACCGGGTCGTCGTTCGCGATCGTGGCCAAGGACATCGCCTTCGACATGACACGCCTGAATGTCCCGGCGAACACCGCATTCGTGATCGCGTTCTCCAACCGCGACGTACCCGGCGTCGCTCATGACGTTGACGTCCGCGCCGCGGACAAGAAGACCGTCGTCCAGGATCAGGCCGTCGTCAACGGCGGCGAGTCGGCGACCTACAGCTTCGACGGCCTGGCGGCCGGCGACTACGTCTTCATCTGCTCCGTCCACCCGATCCCGCAGATGACCGGGACGATCAGCGTCAAGTAGGGGCCGGTCACGGCTGTTCGGATCGATCCACGCCGCCGCCCCATCGTCGTTGCCCTGGCCGTTGCGATCCTCGCCACGATCGTGATCCTCGCCGTCGTTCGGCCCGGCGGCGGCGCGCCATCACCGATGGACGGGTTCGGCAAGGGGCTGCCGGCGCCCGCCTTCTCCGGCACCACCCTGGACGGTGCGCAACTTGCCCTCGCGGACCTGCGCGGCCGGCCGGTCATCGTGAACTTTTGGGGCCCGTCCTGCGTTCCGTGTCGCAACGAGTTCCCGCTCTTCCTGGCGAAGTTGGAGCAGCACGCGTCGGACGGGCTAGCGATCGTGGGCATCCTGATGTTCGATCCGCCCGTGCCGGCCCGCGACTTCATCGCCGACTTCGGCGCGACCTGGCCGACGATCGACGATCCCGACGGCGCGATCCGGACGGCCTACCGGGCAGTCGCCCGTCCCCAGACCTATTTCATCGACCGGGACGGGATCCTCCGCGCCATCCAGGTTGGCGAGCTGACCGACGCCGACTTCGAGCGGTACTACGCAACGATCTCGGGGGCGGCCGGCTCCGGGTCGGTTGGCGGCGCGACGCCTTGACGGCGCGCGCGTCCGCGTCCCCTCCCCCGCCCCCGTCCGAACCCGCCCTCGCCCTCGAGGGCGTCGTCAAGCGCTACGGCCACCGGACGGTCCTGGACGGCGTCTCCCTCACGGTCCGGCCCGGTGAGCTTGTCGCGCTCCTCGGCCCGAACGGGGCCGGCAAGACGACCGCCGTCGAGATCCTGGAGGGCTATCGCGCGGCCGACGCTGGGCGAGTCAGGGTCCTCGGGCAGGATCCCCGGCACGGCGGGCCGGCCCTGAAGGCGCGCGTCGGGCTCATGCTCCAGGACGGCGGGCTGGATCCGCGCTCGACGCCGCGCGACCTGGTCCGGCTGTACGCCGGCCTGCACACAAGCTCCGATGCGGGCGGAGCCGCGTCGCGGCCCGATCCAGCCGCAGCCCTCGAGGCCGCCGGGCTCATGAGCGTGGCCGGCTCGCCGATCCGCCGCCTGTCCGGTGGAGAGCGGCAGCGGCTCGCCCTCGCCCTCGCCGTCATCGGTGATCCGGAGGTCATCATCCTTGATGAGCCGACCGCGGGCATGGATCCCGAAGCCAGGCGCGCGGCGCGCCGGCGGATCGCCGGATGGCGCGACGCCGGTGCGGCCATCCTCATGACCACCCACGACCTCGGTGACGTGGAGCAGCTGGCCGACCGCGTGCTGATCCTCAACGAGGGACGGATCGTGGCCGAGGGTCCGCCGGAAGCTATCGGAGATGGGCCTGACTCCGCTGGACGTCCGGCCGGTCGGGGGAAGCCTCGAGGATCGCTACCTCGCCCTCACCCGTGATGATGCCGTGGAGCACGGCGAATGAGCCGGCCGGTGGCTGCGGCCAGGGCAACGGTCTTGCTGGCGGCACACGAGCTGCGCCTGACGGCGCGCAGGGGCGAGAACGTCCTCGTCACCCTGGTCATCCCGCCGGCGGTGCTCCTCTTCTTCGCGACGACCGGGCTGATTCCCGCGATCGCCGGCCGTCCGGTGGACTACCTTCTACCGGGGACGCTGGCACTCGCCATCATCGCCAGCGGCCTTGTGAGCCTCGGCATCAGCACCGCCTACGATCGCCAGTACGGTGTCCTCAAGCGGCTCGGCGGGGCACCCGTGACCCGCGCCTCGGTCATCGCCTCGAGGATCCTGGCGGTCCTCGCGATGGAAGTGCTCCAGGTGGCCGTTCTCGTGACGGTCGCGGTCGTGGGGCTCGGCTGGCGTCCGGCGGACGGCGTTTCGCCACTTCTCTTCGGTGCCGCGGTACTGCTCGGGACGTTGGCATTCGCCGGGCTGGGTCTGCTGCTGGCCGGCACGCTCCGCGCGGAGGCAGTCCTCGCCCTCGCGAACGGCCTGTTCCTCGCCTCGATCATGGTCGGCGGGATCGTCCTGCCGATCGACCATCTCCCCGGCGCGGTTGAGACCCTCGCCAGGTGGCTACCGGCCGGGGCCCTGACGGACCTCTTCCGGGCCGCTCTTGGAAACGGCCCCGATCCGGTTCCCGCGCTCCTCGTCGTTGGCGCCTGGGGGCTCGGTGCGGCGGGTCTGGCGGTGCGGACCTTCCGTTGGGACTGAACCTGGCTGAATCTCGGCCAGACCGTATGATCCTGGCTTCCCACGACGATCCGACCAACCGGCGTCGGCGCAGGCAACGGGGGGTTCATGGCTGCGATCACGGCTGAAGGCCTGGTCAAGATCTACCGCACCCGAAAGACCGAGGTCCGCGCCCTGGACGGCGTCGACCTCCAGGTGGACGAGGGCACGGTCATGGGCCTGCTCGGACCGAACGGCGCGGGCAAGACGACGGCCGTCCGCATCCTCGCGACGCTGCTCCGGCCCGATGCCGGTCACGCGACCGTCGGCGGGTTCGACGTCGTCCGCGAGGCCCACCAGGTCCGATCGATGATCGGGCTGTCCGGGCAGTACGCCGCGGTGGACGAGAACCTCACGGCCCGCGAGAACCTCTGGATGTTCGGGCGGCTGTATCAACTGCCGTCGGCCGAGTCGAGCCGGCGCGCGGCCGAGCTCCTCGTGCAGTTCGATCTCGTGGAAGCGGCGGACCGGACGGTCAAGACCTACTCCGGCGGGATGCGCCGGCGCCTTGACCTCGCCAGCGCCCTGATCGGCCGGCCCCGGCTGCTGTTCCTCGATGAGCCCACGACCGGCCTGGACCCGCGCAGCCGGCTCGGGATGTGGGACGTCATCCGACGCCTGGTCCGGGATGGCGTGACGCTCCTTCTGACCACGCAGTACCTCGAGGAGGCGGACGAACTGGCCGACATCATTGCTGTCGTGGACCACGGCAGGATCATCGCCCGTGGGACGGCGGACCAGCTCAAGTCGCAGGTCGGCGGCGAACGCATCGAAGTCGTGGTCCACGATCCCTCGGAGATCCAGCGGGCGGCGGAGATCCTTGCGCGGGATGGATCTGGTCAGTGGACCCTGGACGAGCACACCCGGAAGCTGACGGTCCCGGCCACGGGCGGCGCGGCCAAGCTCATCGAGGTCGTCCGCGACCTTGGCGAAGCCGGCGTCGAGATCGATGACATCGCCCTCCGGCGCCCCACGCTGGACGATGTCTTCCTGAGCCTGACCGGTCACACCTCCGAAACGGAAACTCCGGAGGCGGCCGCGTGAACGGGGCAATCAGCGACGGCCTGATCGTCACCTGGCGCAATCTCAAGCGGATCCCGCGAATCCCGGAGCTCGCGATCTTCGCGATCCTCCAGTCGGTCATGTTCGTGCTGCTCTTCGCGTTCGTCTTCGGCGGCGCGATCCCGCTGCCGGACGGCGGCAGCTACCGCGAGTACCTCATGCCGGGGATCTTTGCCCAGACGATCGTGTTTGCGGCGGCCACTACGGCCATCGGCATGTGCGACGACATCCACAAGGGCCTGCTGGATCGATTTCGCTCGCTGCCGATGTCTCGCTCGGCCGTCCTGATCGGCCGGACCGTAGCGGACGTCGTCTACAACGCGGGAATCCTCGTCGTCCTCATGATCTCCGGCTACGTCGTGGGCTGGCGAATCAACACCGGTCTGCCGGAACTGCTGGCCGGCGTCGGCCTGCTCCTGCTGTTCGCGGTCGCGATGGCGGCGATCGGCGTCTGGCTGGGCCTTGCCGTGCCGAGCGTCGAGGTCGCCCAGCAGGTCTCGTTCACTGTCCTCTTCCCGATCACGTTCCTGTCCAACGTCTTCGTCCCGCCCCAGTCGCTCCCCGAATGGCTCCAGCCGGTCGCGGAGTGGAACCCGGTCTCGACGCTCACCGCGGCAACCCGCGAGCTGTGGGGCAACCCGAACCCCTATGTCGGGACGGGACTTCCAGCGGAGCAGCCGGCACTGGTGACCGTGATCTGGGTCATCGTGATCCTGGCAATCTTCCTGCCGGCCGGCGTCCGCCGCTACCGGAACCTGAGCCGCTGACCTCGGCGCTCGGCGGGGGGCGCTTCCGGGCAAGGAAGAACCCCGGCTGGTCGGGGCCGGGGTTCTGTGGTGGATGCAGATTGGTTGCGGGGAGGGGATTCGAACCCCTGACCTTCGGGTTATGAGCCCGACGAGCTGCCGCTGCTCCACCCCGCGACCTCGCATTCTAACCGCACGGCCTCGATGTGACAATGACCTGGACGACGCTCGTAGGCATCCCAACGTCTGCGCCGGGCACGGACCGCCGGGGACCACCCGGATTGCCGCGGCTTCGGCGCGGTTTCGTGGCCAACGCTCCCCCGGGGAGCACTCGCCAGGTGCAGGCGGCGGTCGTGTCCGCCCAGGTACCCGAACGGGGCGCATCACCCGGCCCGGTCACGCTCGACGCCCGCGCCGCGCCCGGGAAATCCGGCGGATCTCGGCGGATCTCGGCGGTCGCGGCTGCCGTCCGTGGCCGGTGACCCGCGCAGTGCTCCGGGGGTGGTCGCAAGCCAGGATTTGCCGGGGCAGCACGGGAACGGGGATGCATCCACGACGCCCCTGCGTCAATGCCCGGACGCGCCCCTCCTCTACGGCCCGGCCGAGCGGGCCGGAGGGGTCGAGCGTGCAGGAGGACCCGGCGGAGCCAGAGGGCCCGGACGCATCGAGCGAAGCGCGGTCCCGCCGACGCCGATCGCCAGCCCCAACACGACAAGGATGACGACACCGCCCACGAAGAAGGGGGCATTCAGATCGAGTGATGCCAGGACGCCGGTCGCCAGCGCGGCCGCGATCGTCCCGATCGTACCGGCCGCGCCGAGGAGCCCCTGGGCAGTCGAGGACCGCCCATCAGGCGTACCGCGAGCGACGATGGCATACGTCGCCGGGCCCACGAACGCAAATCCGATCGCCTCGAGGGCCACGAGCGGCGCAAACAACCACGGATCGCGCACGAACGGGTACGTGAACATCGCGGCGACCGACAGGAGCAGTCCGCCCACGATGAACGGCAGCGGACCGCGCCGGTCCACCATCCGTCCCCCGAAGGGTGAGACGAGGATCGTCACGAGACCGAACACCGCGAACGTCACGCCGACGAGTTCCACTCCGCCGCCACGGGCGGTGACGAAGATGGCCCAGATCGTCTCGTACAGGCCGCCCCCGAAGTAGCCGGCCAGGTTCACCAGGCTCGCCGCGACCATGAACCGGTTCCGGAGGGAGATGGGGGCGGGCGGAGCCGCCCCGGCAACGAGTCCCGGGGGGCCGGGCTCGGCCGGGAACTCCGAGAAGCTCGCCCCCGGCGCGACGGGGTCATGCGCAGCGTGGTCGCCGCGCTGCTCCCGAACGCGAACCGCAACGGCGGCGGCGGCCGCGAACGTCGCCACCGCACCGAAGATGAAAACGAAGCCGTACCCCCCGACGAGGGCGGTTCCCAGTCCGCCGATCGCAGGACCCAGGACGATGCCGCCCATCTGGGCCGCGCTGTACAGGCCGAACGCCTCGCCACGCCGCTGTGGCGGCGTCGCATCCATCAGATAGCCACGGGCCGCGGGATCGTACATGGCAGTGCCGAGGCCGGAGAGTGCCCGGAGGATGACGAACGCGACCGGACCCGTCCAGAGCGCCATTGCGCCGACGGACGAGGCGGCAACGACAAGCCCCAGCACCATCAGGGGGACCCGGCCAGTCCGGTCGGCGAGATGGCCGAAGATCGGTTCTGCGATCAGCCGGGCGGCCGGCCAGGCGGCGATGACGACGCCGAGGAGGGCGATGTCGACGGCATGCTCGGTGAAATACAACGGCATGACCGGCAGGAGCGCCCCGAAGCCGGTCCACAGGATGAACTCGGCGACCAGCAACGGAAGGATCGCCTGCCACCGGACGAGCCAGCCGGGGAAGCCGCGGAGCGCACGGGAGAGCGAACGAACAATTGGCATGGGGCTCCATCCTAGCCGGTCGCCGCGTACCATCCGGAGCGTGTCGCCCACCACGATCGCCCTCGTCGGGCTCGTTGCCCTGCTCGTCCTGCTGCCCACCCGGCGACTGCAACTCGCGGGCTGGAGCCGGCAGTCGCTGACTGCCTACTTCCTTGGCTTGTGGCTCCTGGGTTCGCTGGTCGCGGCCCTGCCATCGCCGGCGCGCTTCCTGATTCCGCTGCTCCTCGTCATCTATCTCGCGCCGTTCGTGACCCTGCGGGACGGCATCAACCGACTCCTCGGGCGGCCCCCGCGGGCTCCGGATCAAGACGCTCCGGCCGAGCGTCCGCCCGTCAAGAACATCACGCCGCCGGGCGACCAACCGGGTTAGCCGGACGCGCTCCCCTATCCTTCGCGGATGCGACCATACGGACCCGACGCACCCTGGCGCCTGGACCCGGAGGTCATCTTCCTCAACCACGGCTCGTTCGGCGCGTGCCCGGTCCCGGTCCTCAACTTCCAGCGGGCCCTGATCGACGAACTCGAAGCGGGGCCCATCCAGTTCCTGTGGGCGACCTTCGAGGAGCGCCTGGACGCCGCGCGGCGAGCCGTGGCCGCGTTCCTCGGCGCCGATCCAGGGAACCTCGTCTTCGTCTCCAACGCCACAACCGGCGTATCGACCGTCCTCCGCTCGCTCCGATTCGAGCCGGGCGACGAGCTCCTGACGACCAATCACGAGTACAACGCGATCCTCAACGCCGTCGGCGAGGTCGCGGCGAGGGCGCGTGCGCGCAGGGTCATTGCCGAGTTGCCCGTCGAGATCGAGTCGTCGGGGCAGGTCGTCGAGGCGCTCATCGCGGCGGTGACGCCCCACACCCGGCTCGTCGTCATCAGCCAGGTGACGAGCCCGACGGCGACGATCCTCCCGGTGGCGGAGATCGTCCGCGCGATGGATGAACGCGGGATCGACGCGCTCGTGGACGGGGCCCACGCCCCGGGCATGATGCGCCTGTATCTCGAGGCCCTCGGGGCCGCCTACTGGACGGGCAACGGCCACAAGTGGCTGTGCGGTCCGAAGGGATCCGGCTTCCTCCATGTCCGGGCGGATCGCCAGGAGCGGGTCCATCCGCTCGTCATCAGCCACGGCTTCAACGATCGGCGGAGCACCCGCCCGCGCCTATGGAAGGAGTTCGACTGGACGGGTACGCCGGACCCGACGCCGAATCTGGCCCTTCCTGCGGCGCTCGCGACCCTCGAATCCCTCCACGCGGACGGCTGGCCGGGCGTGATGGCGGCGAACCATGACCTCGTGGTCGACGGTCGCGCCCGGGTTGCCGCGGCCCTTGGCGTCGCGACCCTTACCCCGGCGACGATGCTCGGGACCATGGCGACCATCCGGCTCCCGCTCCCACCGATGCCGGACGTTGAGATCGATGCCCTCAAGCGGTCAATCGTGGTCGAGGACCGGATCGAGGTGCCGATCTTCGGCTGGCCGGTACCGGCGGCGCGTGAAACGCCGGACGCGCTGCCCTCGGCGCTCGCCGTCCGCGTGTCCGCCCAGCTGTACAACGAGCCCGCCGACTATGCGCGCCTGGCCGACGCCCTCGCGCGTCGGCTCGACCGTGGCTGAGCCGCGGCCGAACTAGCCGGTCACCTGGAGGCCTGCAGCAACGCCACTGACCGTTAGCCGGACGAGGCGTTCCAGCTCCGCCCGGCCCGGGTCATCGGGGGACAGCGATCGGAGCCGCGCGAGGCGACCCACCTGGAGCTCGGACAGGGTGTCCACGTCCGGGTTGCGCAACTCGATCGCCCGGGCGATCGCCGGCGACGTCTCGAGGAGCCGGCTACGGCCGGTAATGGCCAGGACCGCCTCGACGCTCCGTTCGAACTCGGCTTCGATGGCCTTCCAGCGACGTTCGTCGCCGGGCTCCGTCGCGAGTGCCGCGTAGCGGCGGGCGACGCCAAGGTCCGAGCGGGCAAGGGCCAGCTCGGCGTGGTCGATGATCGCGGTCAGGAACGGCCAGCCGCGGTACAGCGCGCCCAGCCTGCTGATCGCGCCGTCACCGTCCGCCTCGCGGACCGCCGAGACGGCCGCTCCCAGCCCGTACCAGCCGGGCAACTCGATCCGCGCCTGGGCCCAGGCGAACCCCCACGGGATCGCGCGGAGGCGCTCGATGGAGCCATCGTCCTCCATGTCGGCCGCCGAGCTCCGGCGAGCCGCCATCAGCGGGTGCGCGCCATCGGGGACCGTGGCCGTCTGGGCATCGGCCGCGACCACCGCGCCGGCGAGCAGTTCCAGGTGGCGGAGGGCTATGGCGGGATTGCCGTAGCGCGCCGCAACCACCTCGCCCTGTTCGGTGACCTTCAGGCGGCCACGGATGGTGCCGGCCGGCTGGCCCAGGATTGCGCGGTCCAGGCGGCCGCCGCCCCTGCCCACGGTCCCGCCGCGCCCGTGGAACAGCGTCAGCTCCACGCGATGCTCGTCGGCGACGCGGGCGAGTGCGGCCTGGGCTTCATGGAGCAGCCAGTTGGCGGCCACGAAACCTGATTCCTTGTTCGAATCCGAGTAGCCGAGCATGACCTCCTGGCGGTCGCCCCGGCCGCGCAGGTGATCCCGATAGCTCGGGATCGCGAGGATGGCCCGGAAGACCGCATCAGCGCCTCGGAGGGACGCCGCCGACTCGAACAGGGGCACCACGTCCAGCCCGGCGGCCGACTCCGCGCCGGTCGCGGCGGTAGCGAGCTCGAGAACATCGGTCGCGTCGGACGGCCGCTCGGTGAAGCTGACGACGACCCGTCCGGCCGCGCGCTCGCCGTACTTCGCCCGAATCCCCTCCACTGCCCGGAAGGTGTCCAGCACCTCGGCCAGGGCGACGCCGGGAGCCACCTCGTCGCCGACCGCAGATCCCGCGCGGATCGCCGCCGCGGCGGCTCGGTGGACCTCGGCGTGCTGACGGACCTCGAGCTCGGCGAGATGGAACCCGAACGTCTCGACCTGCCAGCGGAAGTCCTGGACGCTGCCCGACGCCACCCGGCCGAGGCCGGACGCTCCCAGCGAACGCTGGACCTCGACGAGCTCGGCGAGGAGCTCTTCAGCCCTGGCGTACCGGCCGGTCGTGGGCCCGGCGTCGCCCGTGAGATGGTGCCGCGTCCGCCGCAGCCGCTCCGCGATCGCGCCGAATCGCCGTCGGAAGGGTTCGTCCGGGAATCGGCGACGGAGCGTCGCGTCGAGGGCGGGCAGGGTTTCCGCGTCATCGATGAGCCGAGCCGTGAGCGCCCGATCCAGCCCCGCGGGCGGGACGACCGCCGCGATCGTCTGCATCAGTCGCGTCGCCACTGCCTCGTGGCCGCGCAGGACGTGATCTGCCTGGATCCTGGCGGCATGTTCCGTGATCTCGGCGGTGACGCCCGGGTGGCCGTCACGGTCCCCCCCGATCCAGCTCCCCCAGCGGAGAACGACCGGCAGGTCCGCCGGGGCCACGCCGGTTGCCGCGGCGAGCGCGCGCTGGACGTTCGGGACGAGGGAATAGAGCGTGGCGTCGAAGAACACGAGGGCGGTCCGGACCTCGTCGAGCGGGGTCGGCGTGCCGGCTCGGGCCTCGGCGGTCTGCCACAGGATGGCCAGCTCCTCGCGGAGCCGGTTGTCGAGCGAGCGAGCGGCAACCGTCGTCAGCCGCGGGTCGTCCCGTGCTTCGAGGACTCGGGCGATGCGCCCAAGGGCCATGAGGGCAGTCCGTCGGCGGGCCTCGGTCGGATGTGCCGTGAGGACGGGATGGATCCGGAGCCCGCGAAGGGCGGCGGCGGCGGACGGGATGTCCTTGGGGAATCGTCCATCCGCCCGGAGTGTCGCGATAACGCCGGCGAGACTGTCGTCCGAGGCTCGCGTCGTGGTCCGCGGCCCCCGCCGGCCACGCTCCTCGAGGATCCGGATGCGGTGCCGCTCCTCGGCCAGGTTGGCCAGCCGGAAGTGGAGCAGGAAGGCGCGGATGACGACCTCGGCGCGCTCGTCGTCCAGGGCGTCGAGGTCGCGCTCGATCGATCGCCGCACGGCGGCGTTCCCGGCGCGGGCGCGCATCGCCTGGCGGCGGGTCCGATCCACGAACCGGCGAACATCGGCTCCGGCCTGCTCCTCGACAATCTCGCCGAGGGTGCGCGACAGCCGCTCGATCTCGGCGCCGAGGGGATCCCGCGCGGTCATGCGGCCAGCCGTTGGTTGCGCCGGGGCCCCAGTCGCAACGTTCGCTCGACCCCGCTGCAACCGATCCGACCCACGCCGGACCGTACCTTTGTATCGTGATCGCCGTGGCCGACCTCGACCTGGTCCAGGGATCCGGAGCGAAGCAGCTCGAACAGCTTCGCTTCCTCCATCGCGTCGCCCGCCTCGCGACCACGGCGCAGACCTGGGACGAGCTGCTCGAGACCGTCGTCGACGAGACGCGTGATGCTCTCCACGCTGACGTCTCCTCGCTCTACCTGGTCGATCGGGATGGAGCCTACCTCACCCTCGCCGCGACGAACGGTCTGGACCGCTTCCAAATTGGGCGGGCCCGCGTGCCATACGGCGAAGGGGTCACCGGGCACGTGGCGGCCAGCCGTGAACCGACCGTGATCCGCGACATCAAGGACGATCCCCGGTTCCTGTGGGTGCGCGGGATCGACCAGCGCCGCTTCATCACCTCGATGGTGTCGGTGCCGCTCGTCTGGCACGACCAGACGGTCGGGGTCCTCAACATCCAGACCGAGCGCGAGCGGAACTTCAGCGAGTCGGACGTCGCGCAGCTCGGCGCCATCGCAGACCTCCTCGCCGGCATCGTCGAGAAGGGCCGGCAGCAGCAGGAGGCGGAGCAGCGGGCCGCCGAGCTGAAGGCGATCGACTCGGCGCGGACCGAGCTGATCGCGCTCGTGACCCACGAGCTCCGGACGCCCCTCGCGGTGGTCCGCGCATACACGGACCTCCTGTCCGAGGAACCGCCGCTGGACGGGCGGTCGTCGCGGGACGCGGAGCGGCGTAGCCGGCGAGCCAGCTGGCATGACGGGACGATCACCCAGATCGAACGGCTCGATCGCCTCGTTGACTCCATCCTGGCCTCCGTCCGGGTAGTGCCGGACCAGCCGGCCAGCGTCCTCCCGACGGATGTGGAGGAGCTCGTGACCGAGGTCATCGATGGCCTCGCCCCCATCCTCGGGCGACATGAAGTCATCGTCAGCGGCGGCGTCCGCCTGCATGCCCTCGCCGACCCGCCGCGGCTGCGGCAGATCCTGGAGCACCTCGTCGAGAACGCGGTGAAGTACGCGCCGCCGGGTACCCACATCCGGATCGACTGGCGGATGGCCGAAGGCGCGGTCCGGATCGGTGTCGAGGATGAAGGACCCGGGATACCACCCGAGTGGCGCGAGCGGATCTTCGAGCCCTACGCGCGCCGGGATACCCACACCGCGCGGGGCTCCGGGATTGGCCTCTATGCTGCGAAGCGCCTCGCGGAATCCATCGGCGGACACGTCTGGTGCGAGCCTGCTCCCGGCCACGGGGCCCGTTTCGTCATCGCGCTGCCGGCCGCCGCGGCCGTCTAGGAGGTGCTCGTGCCCATGTCCCGCCCGCTTCGCATCCTCGTGGTAGACGATGACCCGGCCATGGTCGGGGCGATCACCGCCCTGGTCGGGACGGAGGGGCACCAGGTGATCACGGCCTACGACGGGTTGACGGCGGTGCGCCGGTTTCGTGAGGAGCACCCGGACCTCGTCCTGCTTGACCTGGCGATGCCGGGACCGGACGGGTTCACCGTCGCCGGCCAGATCCGGGCCGCGGGATCCGCGCCGATCATCGTGGTCTCCGGCGAGAGCAGCGAAGGTGCGAAGGTCAAGGCACTCGGGATCGGGGCGGACGATTACCTCGTCAAGCCGTTTGGGCGGGCGGAACTCCTGGCCCGCATTGCGGCGGTCATGCGTCGGGCCGGCCGGGCAGACGCGGCCGACCTGGCGGGTCCGGCCGCGTTCGAAGGACTGAATCTTGACCCGGCGCGTCATGAGGCGGCGGTCGGCGATCGGCTGCTGACGCTCACCCCGACGGAGTACCGGCTGCTCGAGGCGCTCGTCCGGGCCGGCGGGGACCTCGTGCCCCATCTGCGCCTGGCCCGGGCCGGCTGGCCGGCAGAGCACGATCCGGACCTCCTTTGGCTGAAGCCGCATCTTGCGCGACTCCGGGCGAAGCTGGACGAGGTCGGAGGCCCGGCGGTCGTCGCGGTTCGAGGGGTTGGCTACCGCATGGAACCCGCGCCGGCGCGTTGATCCCGGGAATCGTTCCGCGGAGCCCGGATGGGTCGGGTGCCAGTCGAGGTCGGGCGTCGACTTCAGGTCGGGTGTCTGCCCAGGCGCCCGCGTCAGGCCGGGATGGCCACCCGTCCCACGGCATCGTGCGGCAGGTCCACGCAACCAGTGCGATGGCCCATCGCGTCACGCCCCGAGAGCGCGCCGAAGTGGCGCCAGCTCGCCACATCGATCGCATCCAGCTGGAGGCGGCAGCCGCAGGCCGCACAGGTCACGACCGCCTGCTGCCCGTCGCGGACCGCGAACAGGGTCTGGAACTCTTCGGGCTTCTGGAGCATGACCTGACCCTCCGGCGGATTCGCGGACGCTGGGTCGCCAGTGTCGCCTGGATCACGCTCCGGCGGCGATGACGGCCCGGGACCGAATCGGTTGCGTCCCGGTTGCGATGGCGGCCTCGCGAGTCGCCAACCGAAGGGGGATGGCTGCGACCGGCGCATCGACGGGCGCCACGACCCACATAGAAGTCATGGTCGCGGCCTCGTCGGCCAAGAGTGCCGCTGCGCGCTCCGAGCCCGCGTCGCGGTGGTGCCGGAGCAGCCGCGCGACCTCGAACGCCGCGTCCGGGGCGTCGGCCGGCCGAAGCGCGCGGGCGGTCACGCTCGAATGATCGATCCGGCTACGGATGGATCCCTCGGGGTCAAGGATGAATGCGCGACCGCCGGTCATCCCCGCGCCGAAGTTGGGGCCGACAGGCCCCAGGACCAGGAGGGTGCCGCCTGTCATGTACTCGGCGCCGTGGGCCCCGACGCCATCCACCACGGCATCCGCCCCCGCGTTTCGGACGGCGAAGCGCATCCCCGCCCGGCCGAGGACGTGGAGCCGCCCGGCGGTCGCCCCGTAGAGGCAGGTGTTGCCCGCGAGCGTAGGGTGGTCGGCGGCGGGTGCGCCCGCAGCGGCTGGCAACACGCCGGGAGCGGCGCCGGGCCGCCTGCGATCGGGTGCGACGATGACCGTGCCGCCGCTCAGGCCCTTGGCCACGTAGTCATTGGCCACCCCCTCCAGGCGCACCTCGAGCCCCTCGCCCAGGAACGCCCCGAACGATTGCCCGGCCGAGCCGCGGACCGAGACGCTGACCGGGACGCGAACCTCACCACGCTGCACGGCACCGGTGAGCGCCGCGCCGAAGGACCGCTCGGCCGTCGTGATCCCGAGTCCCTCCAGACGGACGGCACCGTGGCCGCGGAGGGCAGCCACGAGACGCACCTCGAGGGGGGATGCTGGAGCGCGCACCAATGTCCGGCCGGCGGCCTCCGGAGTCTGGCGGCGGGCCGGGCCCGCCGACCATCGAGGCGCCGAGATGACCCGCCGAAGGCCCACGTCGCCGCGCGGCGTGGCCTGCAATACGGAGCTCGCCTCACCGACCACCTCGCCGACCGATCGTGCGCCAATCGCGGCGAGCTCGGCACGCAGATCCTCCGCCAGACCCAGGGCGAACCGTTCGACCTGCTCTGGCGTACCGGTGAACTTCGCCCGCAGGTCGGAACGCTGCGTCGCGATCCCGGTGGGGCAAGTATCCAGGTGGCACTGGCGGGCCATGTCACACCCGATCGAGACCAGGGCAGCCGTCCCGAGGGCGAACTCCTCGGCGCCGAGGAGCGCGGCGACCAGCAGGTCCCGGCCTCGCTGGAGACCGCCGTCCGTCCGCAGTGCCACGCGGTCCCGGAGGTCGTTCCAGAGAAGCGTCTGGTGGACTTCAGACAGGCCGAGCTCCCAGGGTACGCCGGCGTGCTTGATTGAGCTCAGCGGCGAAGCGCCGGTTCCGCCGGCCCCCCCTGCGAGGTGGATGTAGTCCGCCCCTGCCTTGGCGACGCCCGCGGCGATCGTCCCGACCCCGCGACTGGCCACGAGCTTGACGCCGATCCTCGCCCCGGGGTTGATCGCCCGCAGGTCGGCGATCAATTGGGCGAGGTCCTCGATCGAGTAGATGTCGTGATGCGGCGGCGGGCTGAGGTAGGCGCGGCCCGGCTGGCCGCGGCGGAGCGCGGCGATGTACGCCGTCGCCTTGCGAGCCGGCAACTGGCCGCCCTCGCCGGGCTTGGAGCCCTGGGCGATCTTGATCTCCAGCTGTTCGGCGCGGGCGAGGTAAATCGCGGTAACGCCGAACCGCCCCGAGGCAACCTGCTTGATGACCGCGTCACGGCGCCGCCCGTCCTCGCCAGCGATATACCAGGACGAGTCCTCGCCGCCCTCGCCGGTGTTTGCCGCGCCCCCGGCGCGCTGGATCCCGATGGTCAGGGCCTGGTGGGCCTCGGGCGAGAGCGCCCCGACGCTCATCGCGCTGACCACGAGACGCCGGGCGATGGCGCGGGCCGGTTCGACCTCGTCGAGCGGGACCGCCCGACGACGGGCGGCCGGGCGGACGGTGAGCCGGTCGCGGACGACCGCGGCCTCCGGCCGGTCGAGCACTGCGCGGTACGCGGGCAGGGTGTCGACGACCGGCCCCTGGCCGTTGGCCACCGCCTGGATCGCGGCCACGATGCGCGGCGAGAACAGGTGCAGCTCGCCATCCGCGCGGAAGCGGGCGATCCCCGGATCGGGGAGCCGCGGCTCTCGGGGGACCGACGCGGGCGACGCGGCTGGCACAGATGAGCCGCCGTCGAGGCCGATCGCCGTCGCTCGCCGCGCGAGCTGGTTGGTGGCCAGCGCTTCGAAGCCTGTCGTTCCCTCCCAACCTGGCGCCGCGGGGAAGCACCGCGCGACGACCTCGGGGGCAAGGTCGAGCGTCTCGAAGAACGCCCCGCCCACGTACGACGCGACCGCGCTGATGCCCATTCGTGCCAGCGTCTTGCGAAGCCCGGCCTCCAGGGAGGCCAGGAGATTCATCCGGGCCGTGGGTGCGTCGATCTCCTCCGCGCCGCGTGTGCCGGCGACCTCCGCGGCAATCTCGAGGGCGAGCCAGGGATGGACCGCGCGGGCGCCGGCGGAGATGGCCATCGCCAGGGTGTGAACGTCGAGCACGTCGGCGGCCTCGGCGATGATGTCGGTGCGCCCGCGCAGCCCGGCAGCGACGAGGGCCGCATGAACCGCGCCCACGGCCAGGACGGACGGGATCGGCAGGCGGTCGAGATCGAACGTTCGATCGGACACCCGGACGAGCGCGGCGTTCCGGCGGGAGGCGACGACGGCGTCCTTCGCGAGCCGCTCGAGCGCGTCACGCAACCCCGCAGTCCCGGTGGCGGCGGCCCACGTCGCGTCGAGTCGCGCAACGCGGCCTGTCCGCTGGACGCGCACCGCCCGGAGCAGCCCATCCAGGTCCGCCACCATCGGCCTGGCCAGGCGCATGGCGCCGCCGCGTCGCGCCGGTCCGGGGCGTATCGTCGCCCATGCTCCACAGCGGCTCGTGTCCTTCGACGGCCATCGTCCGGACGTCCAGCCGGAGTCGTTCGGCGTCGAGCCCGGCGAGATAGCGACGACCCGGCGATGAGACCGACTCTCCGGGCGACTCTCCGGGCGAATCTCCAGATGCTTCTCCGGCCGGCGCCGACCACCGCACGTCGTCGGCGAACGACGGCCCCGGCCTGTCGTGACCCGCGGCGGCCGGCCGGTCTCGGCGCGGTCCCGAGGCACCCGTTGGCGCGGCCAGGATTCGGCGGCGTCCGGGCTGGACGAGGAGCATCTGCCCGGGTCCCAAGCGGCCCAGCACGGCGATCTCGGCAGGGTCGATCGGCACCGCGCCCGCCTCCGAAGCGGCCGCGACGAGTCGCGCCGTCGTCACCGCATAGGCGAGCGGGCGGAGGCCGTTCCGGTCGAGCAACGCGCCGACGGACCGACCGTCCGTGAACACGAGGGCGGCCGGGCCGTCCCAGGGAGCCAGGAAGCCCGCAGCGCGGTTCGAGCTCGGGACCGGGATCGACGGGCCGTCGCTGCGCAGGGCCGGGGCCTCCGGCACCAGGACGGCGAGCGCCTGGGGGAGGCCCCACCCCGAGGCGACGAGGAGATCGAGCGCCTCGTCGAGCGACGCGGAGTCGGACCCGCCGTCGCCCAGCAGCGGGCCGCGCGCCGTGAGATCGCCCAGAAGACCCGTCCGATCCGGGTCGCCGCGCCGGCCTTCGATCTCGACGCGATTGCCGCGTACCGTGTTGATCTCGCCGTTGTGGGCGATGTGACCGAACGGCTGGGCGAGGCGCCAGGTCGGATGGGTGTTCGTTGCGTAGCGCTGGTGGAACGAGGCGAACGAGAGCGGCAAGGGCAGCGCGAGGTCCGGGTACAGCCGCGCCAGAAGATCCCCGGCCACGAGGCCCTTGTAGACGATCAGTCGGCACGAACCCGAGACGACGGCCAGATCGCCCAGGCCCAGCCGCCCGGCTTCGCCCGCGATCCGCCGACGGGCCAGCAGGAGCAGTCGTTCGAAGGCGACATCGGACACGGCTCGTCCGGACGGCCCGGCAGGTCTCGGAACGAATACCTGCGCGAACGTGGGGCGCGAGGCCATGGCCGACGGTCCGAGGGCGGTGGGGTCCACGGGCACCGTCCGCCAGGCGACCGCGGCGAGCGCGACCTCGTCCACGGCCGCCATGACGACCGCCTTCGCCCGCGTCCGGCGGACCCGCCCCCTGGGCAGGAACAGCTGGAGGACGGCCGGCCGCCGGCCGATGGCGACGCGCCCGGGGATGCCGGCGGTCAGCCGTTCGAGCAGGCTCGCCTCGAGCGGCAGCGCCACGCCGGCACCGTCACTCGACGCCCCGTCCGCGCCGAATGCGCCACGGTGCCCGAGCGACGCAAGCCCAGCGAGCGCAAGGGGCAGGACCCGGTCCGCGGAGCCGCCGCCCGCATCGGCGACGAAGCCGACGCCGCAGGCGTCGTGCTCGAACGATGGGTCGTACAGCGGCGGCGGGGTCGATCGAGTTCGGGACATCGCGCGCTTCCAGTGCGACCGATATGGCCGATCAGGCCTGGTACGCGACTTCGCCGTGGATGGCGAGAAAGTGGCCACGACCGCGTAGGCGATGGTCGCCCCGACCGCGGCGAGCTGGGTGAGTACCTGCCCGGGGTTGCCATCGATGAGGCCTGGGTAGGCGTTGATGGCCACGGTCGCGAAGACGCCCGTCGCCACCGCCCCGAACGTTCCACCCACCCCGTGGACCGCGAAGACGTCGAGAGCATCGTCGATCTTGAGACGTGACCGGAGGAGGGTCGCGCTGTAGCACAGGCCGCCGACGGTGAGCCCGATGACCAGGGCCCCGCCCGCGGTCACGTAGCCCGAGGCCGGCGTGATCGCAACGAGACCGGCGACGGCGCCACAGGCGGCGCCGAGAACGCTGACCTTGCGCTTGTGGAGATAGCTCGCGAGAACCCACGTGATCGTCGCCGCGCCGGCGGCCGTGTTGGTGACCAGCAAAGCGTTCGCGGCAAGGCCGTTCGCGGCCAGTGCGGAGCCGGCGTTGAAGCCGAACCAGCCGAACCAGAGAAGCCCGGCGCCCAGAACAGTCATCGGGATGTCGTGCGGTTCCATGACGTCTCCGTTGACGGCCCGCCGACCGATGAGCAGGGCCACGACGAGCGCCGCCACGCCGGACGAGGCATGAACGACGGTGCCGCCGGCGAAATCCAGCGCGCCGAGCTGGTACAGCCAGCCGTCGGTCGCCCAGACCCAGTGGGCGATCGGCGAATAGACGACCACGGACCACAGGACCGTGAAGATGACGAAGCTTGCGAACCGCTTTCGTTCGGCAAACGCGCCCGTGATGAGGGCCGGCGTGATTGCCGCGAACATCAGCTGGAACGCGGCGAACAGGACGAACGGGATGGTGCTGCCGGCCGCCGGCTCCAGTCCGACGCCGTTGAACATGACGAAGTCGAGGCCACCGAACAGGCCGGTGCCGGTCGCATCCGGTGCGAAGGCGATCGAGAAGCCGACCACGACCCAGACGACGCTGACGAGAGCCAGCCCGAAGAAGCTGTGCATGATCGTCGACAGGACGTTCTTGCGCCGGACGAGCCCGCCGTAGAAGAGGGCCAGGCCGGGAAGCATGACCATCACGAGCGCGGTGGCCATCAGCATCCAGGCGGTGTCCCCGGCGCTGATCTCGCCGGCCTCGGCGGCCAGGGCGGCCGTTGGGAGCGCGGCCGCTCCAAGCAGGGCGGTGGTCAGGGCGGCGGCGAAGCGTCGCATCTGGATCTCCTCCGTCCGGCCCGCCAGTCGGCACGGGCCTTGATCGGAGTCTCCGGCTGCGAGCGTGCGCGGCGCGTCGTCAGGGCGGCGGCGGGCGCGGTTCGCTTGGGGATCGGGTCGGGTTGCGAAGCGGTTCCGCACCAGGTGCGGCACGGGAGTGAGCCAACGCGTCGGCGGGGACCATCCGTGACGCGCTGGAGGGCCCGGTGGGATTCGAACCCACGACACGAGGATTAAAAGTCCCCTGCTCTGCCACTGAGCTACGGGCCCGGCCGGGAACGTAACACGTCCGAAGGCGCCGCTCTGGGCGCCCCTCAGTCGGGCGAGACCTCGTACTCCACGCCCATGCCGTCGAGGATCTCGATGAGCGTCCCGACGTGGACGGCCAGGCCCAGGTTGATGAACTGCGGGACCTGGGTCTTCCTGCCGGAGATCTCGGCCTCGGGGTTGAAGCCCAGGGGGAGGTGCTGCGTCCGGCTCTGGATGCCCCAGACCCGGCCCTGGACGTCGAACAGCGGCCCACCGCTCTGGCCTCGCAGGCCGGGTGACGACGTCTCGATGAACCGGATGGCGACCTTCTGGTCAGGCGTCCGCCCTGCGTCCACGATCCGGGTGAACATCCCCTCGAGCGGGAAGAGAGGCATCTCTCCCTGGACGTGGAAGGCGTTCTTCGATGCGTCGAACGCGGTCTGGACCTTCGGGAACGCGTACCCGAGGCGGCACAGGCTCCTGCCCGGGCTCAGCTCGGTCGCCGGGTTCTTGAGCATCGGAAGCGACGCGATCATGTCGGCCGGTACCCCGTCCAGGCGCGCCACTGCAGTGTCGGCCTCAACCACCATCCTGACCTCGCGCAGATTGACCCCGTCCCGACCGCACCAGTACGAGTGGTTCGTGATCCACTCGGGATCAGCCGTTCGCTCCAGTCGTTGGATCTCCGTCGCCTTGCGTCCAGCCATCAAGTTCGGGTCAGCCTGGACCGCGGCGATCTGCGCGGTCAAAGCGGCAACTTTCGGCGCGTCGGATCCGGCCTTGCTTCCGATCTGGAAGACGTGCGCGGCGGTCACCAGCCAGCCGTCGGCATTCAGGACGATGAACGCCCCTACGGACGCGTCGACGTGGCCGTTCCACTGACGGAACGACACCACGATCGGGAAGGTGAACTGGCGAGCCAGGGCGTTTGCCTTTGCGAACACGGGTCAGCGCCCTTCGTAGACCTCGGGGTTGACGGGCGTCGGCAGGCGCTCGCCGCGGAGGCCGGCGAGGAGGTTCGCCGCGGCCATGGCGCCCATCTTGCCGCGGGTCGCCCGCGACGCCGACGCGATGTGCGGGACGACCAGGCAGTTGTCGAGCGTGAGGAGCGGGTCGTCGAGGGGAATGGGCTCCGGGTCGGTGACATCCAGCGCCGCCGCGAACAGCCCGCCACGCGAGAGCGCGTCGTACAGCGCCCGCGGGTCCACCACCGGGCCCCGCGACGTGTTGACGAGGACGGCGCTCGGCTTCATCCAGCCCAGGCGCTCCGCGTTCATCAACTGCCGCGTCTCGGGCGTGAGGTTGACGTGGAGCGACACGAAGTCGGACCGGGCCAGCAACTCCTCCAGCGGCACGAACGTGGCCCCGTAGGCCGCCTCCACTTCGACCGGCAGCTGCGAGACGTCGTGGTAGAGGATCGTCATCCCGAAGCCCATGGCGCGCCGCGCCACGGCCTGCCCGATCCGCCCGAAGCCCACGATCCCGAGCGTGGCGTCGTACACGTCGGGCCCCAGCAGGAGCATCGGTCCCCAGGTCTTCCAGCGGCTGGCCCGGACGTATCGATCCCCCTCCGGGAGTCGCCGCGCGGCAGCCATAATGAGCGCCCAGGCGAGATCCGCGGTGGTCTCGGTCAGGACGCCCGGCGTGTTGCCGACCGGGATCCCGCGCCGGGTGCAGGCCGGGACGTCGATGTTGTCGAAGCCGACCGCGTAGTTCGAGACGACCTTCAATTGGGGCCCGGCGCGGTCCAGGAATTCGTCGTCCACCCGGTCCGTGAGCAGGGTCAGGACGCCGTCGCAACCCTCGATCGCCCGGAGAAGGTCCGCTCGGGGCGGCGGCAGTTCGTCCTCCCAGACCCGTGCGTCACAGGCCGCGAGGACCGGCGCGAGCCCATCCTCGGGGATGACCCGCGCCACGAAGACCCGCGGCCGGCCGGCGCCCGCCCCGGTGCCCGCCCCGTCGCCCATGGCCGTCAGCCTCGCGCCGCGACGATCGGCTGGACCACGGACCGGATCCGGGCCAGGGCCTCGATGATGTTGGCCTGCGAGTTCGCATACGACACCCGGATGTGGTCGCGGCCGATCTG